>NZ_VHLB01000036.1:0-79063 GCF_006547365.1 Myxococcus sp. AB056
ACCATCCGCTTCACCATCTGCAACTTGAATGCAGCCGTATACGACACCGCGTCCTGCCTGCTCTCGCCCCCAAGGCGTCATCGGCTCGGCATCTCGGCCGAGGCGACAACTTCCCTGACACAGGGGGAGGGTGGCCTGGGCGGTGGCGATTCGTGCGAGTGCTGCGTTGCTCATGTCGCGTGTTCCCGTTCGAGTGGCGGGACGTCGATGGGACGTCCTCTCCTTCTCTTATGGGGACGCTTTCCTGGAGTGGTCCGTGACGCCTCGGCGGGGGCATGAACGAGAAAGGGCGGAATTGCGGCTGATGGGTGTAGGTGGGGTAGAGTTCGTGGGAGCTGGGGAATTCCCATGTGGTTCCGGTTGCGTGATTAGGGGTCAGAAATGGTTTCGGATAAGAGGTATCAGATTTTCATTAGTTCGACATTCCGGGATCTTGTCCAGGAGCGACAAGGGGTTCTTAAGTCTATCTTGGAGATGGAGCATATGCCTGCAGGGATGGAGCTTTTTGCAGCGGGGGATGATTCGGCATGGGAGTTGATTAAGGACGTTATCGATGACTCAGACTATTACGTATTGATCATTGGGGGGAGATACGGGTCGCTCGATGAGGGGGGGATTGGGTTTACCGAAAAGGAGTATTTGTATGCCTGCGAGACAAAGAAGCCAGTGATACCGTTGTTGCATGTGAATCCAGATAATCTGCCGCGCGATCGAACGGAGCCGAGTCCATCTTCCTGGGAGAAGCTTCAGGCTTTTCGTGCTAAAGTTGAAAAGAAACACACCTGTGTGTATTGGTCGACGCCGGATGAACTCAAGGCGCGTGTTGTTACCAGTCTGATGTCGACAATGAAGCGCCATCCGGCGATTGGTTGGGTGCGTGCGGACAAGATCCCGAGCGAGAATGTTCTTGCTGAGTTGCTAATGCTGCGTCGCAGGATATCGGAGTTGGAATCCGAGAAAGAGGCTGATTTGATCTTGCCTCCTAGCGGGGCGGAGGGGTTGCAACAAGGAGATGATGAGTTCTCTGCGAATATTGAATATTCGCTCTATGATTGGAGTGATACATTTCGAAATCATGGAGAGGAATATGAGGGGGAGACTTCTTTGTCGTGGGATGATTTGTTTTCGATCGTCGCGCCCAGTCTGATTGATGATGCGTCAGGCCGTGTCTTGCGGGATCGAATTCGGGGCGCTTTTGAGGCGGAAACCCGGGATATTGTGGAGATCCAAAACAAGGGGGAGAGGGTTTTTGGGGGATTTAAGATGAGCGCCGAGGAGGTTGATACTTGCATTGTTCAGTTGCGTGCCCTTGGTCTTGTTCGCGAGAGCAATAGAGTTCGAAGTGTGAAGGATACTGAAACGTATTGGAAGTTGACGCCGCATGGCGATTTTAAGATGACCCAGCTGCGGGCATTGCGAAGACGCGAAGGATGAAAGGGCGTCCTGGATACTAAAGATTGTATATCGCCTTGGCATGCCGATGGAGTATTTTCTGAGGCTGCCCGTCAGTCTGCTGTATGAACCTCGCTCGCTCGCGAGCCATGGTGAACGCAGACGCGTAGTCCTGCGTATGCAGGGACACGTCCACCTCGACGCATTGGGCCTGTTGTCCGGGGCGATGTGTGCGCGCGAGCAGTTGTTCCCATGTGGCACCATCGGAGGGCGGCGTCACTACGAGGTTTCGGGAGAACTGCTGGAGGTTCTTCCCCGTCGCATGCGCCTTGATGCTCGCCACCACGGAGCGCTTTCCCGTCTCCCGTAGGATGGCCTCGGACGCGGCCTTGCCCCCGCCGTAGAACGGCACCCCCGCCGCCTTCGCGATGCGCTCGCCCAGTTCCGGGTACTCGACCCAGACAATTCCCGCCCGAGAGCGCGCCCAGTCCGCCGCATCCCGCACCAAGAAGTCCGACACCCAAACGGCCTGGGGCTCGGGCTGCACGGTTGCATGAACCTCTGCCCACGCCTGCCATGTCGACGCGTGCCAGACGGGCTTGCCCCCCTCGTAGGGCGGCGACATGTGAGCGCGGATGGCCGCCTTGGTAAGCAACCCTGGCGAGTCCATGTGCTCGCGACGCTTCCCTTTGAGTTCCTCCCAGACTTCCTTGTTCCAAGCCTTGCGCCGCGCGAACCACTTCTCAATCAGCTCCGGAGGCTCGCCTCGTGGGTAGCGCCAGCGGTGATAGAAGCCGGCTGACAACTGCCGTGCGCATGCCAGGGCTTGGAGCTGTTCCTGAAACTGTTCCCCGTCTGGCCGCTCGCCCCCGTGCGCCAGCTCGATGAGGGCGAGGAGCTGCGCGGGCACGGGCCCCGGGTAGCGCGGGCGGATGATGAGAGGCTTGTCCAATGCGCTCTCTTCCGTGGCCACCACGCCGCGCGTCGCGTTGCGACGGCGCTGGAAGCCCTCACGCACGTGCTCTTCCGGCTCGCACAGCCGCTCCAGCGCACCAGGCGGGGCTACCACCTTGCCCGGATCCAAGGCCGTCCCCCATTCCTCCACGACGTGGTGGGCCAGCGGTAGGGGCGAGCCTTCACCGAGAGCGAGCCGCGACAGGTGCGCGTAGTCCTTGATGCTCTTCGAGGCAAAGGTGCCGGAGAGCGCAACGAGGCGCGTCCGTGGGTGCTTCTCGAAGTAACGGAGGAAGCGGCCCGTGCGCGCGGACCTCGGGTCCTTGAGGTTGTGGGCCTCGTTGAGGATGACCAGGTCCGGGCCGATGCGCTCCAACAGGTCCGTGGCTTCCTGGCTGGAGAGTTTGTTGTAGGTGACGACGTGGAGTACCGGCAGCCCCGCGCGGAACCAGCGGCCTCCTGCAAGGTTGGGCAGGCACCAGTGCGCTCCGTAGTAGCCCCATTCAGCCTCGAATTGCGGCAGCAGGTTGGCGGGGATGAAGAGCACCGCCACGCGGCATTTCGGCATCACCATCGGCATGAGGAAGGTGGTCAGCTCTTTGCCGTGTCCCGTGCCGATAGGGCCGAGGAGTCCACCGACGCGGGATGCCTCCAGCAGCGCCTGGGCTTGCACCCGCCGCAGCCGAGCAGGGCACGGACGAGGCGGGGACATGTTCGCGCACCCGCACTGCCCTGGTGGTGCGCGCAGTTGGGCCTCCAGGGCTTCGACATTCGTCGCCGAGTACGAGGTGGCGAGGTCGCGTCGGGGGAGTGCGAGGATGCGGCTGAGATCCGCCGAGTAGCCCACGGGGGAGCGTCCGTAGACGGGGGCGCACTCCACGGAGGGCGAAACGGACGGGGAGGGGGCGACACCGAGCCTATCGAGCAGCCGCATGCCTGCTCCTTTCAGCGAGCCGCGCGCACGAAGTCACCCGGGCCGCACATGGGCTCCAGGGCCTCGACGGCGAGTTGCAGGAGCTCGGAGTGGGCAATGCCGAGGGCAGCGTATGTGCCGGGGGAGGGTGGCGCGTTGCGGATGGCCATGGCGAACGCGCCCTTCCATCGGCCGTAGCCCAGCGCGCTCTCGGAACCCGCGAAGCGCAAATCCTCCACTCCGCCAGCCTCGCTTACCTGGGCTGCCACCTTCGCCACGTAGTCCGTGAGGGGCGCAGTGGGCAGGTTCGGCACGCAGTCCACGAAGAGACGCAGGCGCTCCCCCTGAGGGGGCGGTGTGGCTGGGAGGGATGGGGAATCCTCCTGCTGGAGGATGGGCTCTGTCGCGGCCTGGACCTTGGGCTTGCGACCGCGACGCTTCGGCGCCGCATCCGTGGCGATGGTGGGCAACGCAGCGGGCGCATCCGGAGGCAGCACCGCGGCGACCTCTGCACCGGGGCAAGATAGGTGAAGCACCTCGCCCGAGCGGAGCTTGCTGGAGTTCTCCGGAGTCAGGGCCACGTTGCACCGGCCGCACGTCCCCAGAGTCTCGGGAGGCGGAGCGAGCGGGAGCTGTGCGGCGACGTCGGGGACCTGGCTCTTCACTGCGAGACGATTCATCAGCGACATGGTGCGTTCTCCTGACAAGCACTGCGTTTTGAAGGGGCACCCGCCGTACTTCTCGCAGGCGGGGCCGAAGCTGGGTGGGACGTCAGCGGCGCGCGTAGCGCGGGCCACCTCACGCATCCGGCGCACCATGGGGACGACTTTTTCCGTCCACTCGCGGGTGACATACTCGACGCTCACCACGGCCAGGACACTTTCGGCACGCTTGGCGCCGCGCGTCTGGAAGTAGAGGTGCTCAAGCTCAAGCGTTCGCACGCCGGGGACACGCGCGGCGGAGTGGGCCGCCCAGACGCCGTAGCCCACCATCTGCAAACCCGCTTCGGTGCTCGCGTCGGCCAGTTGCGCTGGCGTCGCCGCGTAGCGCGCCACGTTGGAGAGGAACTTGTGGTCCGTCACTCGCAGCACGCCCTCGGTGAGGCGACGCGGGTTGATGAGGTCGATGTATCCGGCGAATGGAATGCCGTCCGCCGTCAGTGGTGACGGCGTGCCAAAGGACTCCTCAACGAGCAGATCCGCGCCGGAGGCAGGAAGCAGGTGTCGGCCCGCTCGCGCCACGTCGCCCAGCACGTCCTCGCCCGTGCGCAGGTAGTGCTCCAGTTGCGCATGCCCCTCGACGCCCACGGCTTGCGCCTTCGTCTCGGGCTCGGGCAGTCGCCTTACCTTGGCGAAGTACCAGCGGCGCGGACACAGGCTGAATTGCTTCAGCTGCGACACCGAGAGGAAGTGGAGGATGCCCCCGTCCACGGCGCGGCGGCGCTCGGGAGAGGAGGTGCTCGCGTCAGGCCGCATGCCGCTCTTCCGCCGCGATGAGCGTCTGCCGCGCCATGTCCAGGTAGGGGACGTGTTGCTCGATGCCGACAATGGAGCGCCCCGCTTTCAGTGCGGCTGCGCCCACCGTGCCCGAGCCAATGAACGGGTCGAGGATGGTGTCGCCTGGACGGGTGATGTAGCGCACCCACCAGCCACAGAGCGCTTCCGGAGTCGCGGCGCCATGACCCTTCGCGCCGCCGCTGGTGGCGCTATTCGAGTTGGCAATCGGCAGTAGGTTGTAGGGCGTGACGCCTCCTCTCTCGGCCACAATCTCCGCGATGCGCGCGTCCCTGATGGACAGGCCCGAGGGGGAGATTCGACGAGCGCGGTCCGCCCGCTTGAGCTGCGCCATGGCCTCGGACGGTGTCCACAACACCTCGTCCTGGTTCCGGAAGCACTGGGGCGAACCCAACCAGACGCAGGCCTTGACGGATGGGCGCATGAGCCCGTTCTTCCGCTGGCAACTGCCTGTGGGCGGGGTGCTGATGTTCCACCACCAGACGTCCTGAACCAGGTTCCACTCCCTGGCTGTCCAAGCCAGAAACTCGAAGAGCCAGGGCCGCATCCTCCCGATGCGCTCGCTGTTGGGTTGCAGGACGAACACGGCGGAGCCCGATGGCTTGAGCACGCGCCGCACCTGCGCGACGACAGCGCGCATCAACTCGTGCCACGCCGACTCGGAGAGCCTCCCGTAGTCGCGGTCAATCTCCGCGTAGGGCGGGTCGGTGATGATGGCGTCGAAGCACTCGCCGGGAAGTGACGCCATCACCTCGACGCAGTTTCCCGCGAAGAGCGCAGCGCGTTCCGTTTCGTAGAAAGGCCTCACACCGATTCTAATGGGGACACTTTTCGCGATTGGCCCAGCGGCCCGCCCTACGCGTTGGGCGTCCTGGCGGAGGCGCCGAGTGCCATGGGGTTGATGCGCACCGTGCCTGGCCCTGTCGACTGGGGCGCGTTGCGGATGTTCTCCGGCGGCAAGTAGAGCCACGTCTGAACACCCGCGAGTCGCCTCTGAGTACGCTGGAAGCCCAGGCGTCGCAGGGAACGGCCGATGTCGAGGCGGACGCCGCGCGGAATCTGCCCCGGCGTTGTGAGGAGCAGCGCGTCGCGCGCCACCAGCTCCGTTGTCACCTCGGAGCGCTTCTCTGGGGGCAGGCCCAGCACCCATTGCAGAATGGTGTCGTCGGGCCCCCCATCCGTCTCGCTTCGCTCCTGAGCGTGGACCTCCGCGCGTTGGGCGTGGTTCTCCGAGAGCCACCACTCCTCGCCCCGCTGGAAGCGAGTCACGGCCTCCGCCCAGAGCTGGCCCCTGTCCCGCTTCAAGCCGGCGATGTCGATGCACGTACAGCGCACGGGCCACCACCGCCGGTAGCCGCTCGAGTCCGCGCGCAGGTACTCGGAGGAATTGGTCGTCCCGACGAAGACGCACCTGCGCGGCGTCTTCACCGTGACGCGTCCATAGGGCGGGCGGTAAGTGTCCTCGTTGCGGGAGATGAAGGCCTTGAGGTCTTCCGCTTCGGACGCGCGCAGCGTCGTCACCTCGGCCAGCTCGATGTGCCAGTTCCGTCCCGCCAGGGCGGCGCTGTCCTTGTCGCGGATGTTGATGGGGGCATCACAGAACCACTCCCCCGCGAGGACTCGGAAGGCGGTGGACTTCCGAATGCCCTGGGGCCCTTCGAGGATGAGCACCGTGTCCACCTTGCAGCCTGGCTCCAGGGCTCGGGCCACGGCGCTGATGAGCCACTTCCCGCTGATGGTGCGCAGGTGCTCGACGTCGCCTTGGGCGCCGAAGTAGCGCTCCAGCATGGTGTCCGCCCGAGGGATGCCGTCCCAGACGAGTCCCTCCAGGTAGTCCCGCAGCGGGTCATAGGCACTCTTTGAGGCCACCTGCCGCAACACCTCCCGGACATGGGAAGGGCTCGGGTCCATGCCGAGGTGGCCGTACTCGCTTTGCTGAATCCAGAAGGCGATGTCTCCGTCCAACTCGTCAACGGGCGTGTCATCGGGCAACGGCCCGCCCGAGTACTCGATGTGCTTGGTGACTTCGTTGAAGCGGATGGTGCCCCGCCACTCGGGGGAGCGCGTCAACACCGTGTAGAGGTTGGCCTCGCAGTTCTTCAGGCGTCTGGCCCCCTTCGTGTCGTAGGAAAGGAGGGCGCGGGTCCAATCGCTGTCCGAGTCCCCGTCGCCGGACACCGCCGTCTCGGACTTCGGTCGGCCCCCCAGTGAAGTCCAGAGGGCCTCGTTGTCCGCGACGCGCTGGGTGTCACTCTGCTTCCGGCGCTCACGGTGTCTGCGCAGCTTGAGGAGGGCCTGCTGGCACAGGTGCTCGGTGCCTTCGCCCCAGGCCGTCGCGGCAAAGCAGGGGCGCAGCACCTCCAGAATGGCTTCCTCGGGCGCATCCTCCGGCAGGACATAGGCCGCGCACGACATGAGCACGTTGAGGGTGTTGTCCTGCATGCCGGGCTCGGCGAGTGCCTCCCCGGCCAGCACACGGCGGATGAGGACGCGGTGCTCGGGCTTCCGGACGCGGCGCAGCTTGGCGCGGAGCTCGTAGAGGTCGGCCGGGCCATTCACGCTGGCGGCAGCTGGGAGGTGCTGGACTGTGGAGGCGGGGACTGGGCGTGGCGTGTTCAGCAGTGCGTCCACGTCGAGAGCGTGCCCTTCCGTGGAGTTGGAGAAGGCCTCGTGTTCTCCCGAGTGGTTGGGGAGGAAGTAGATGCGCGAGAGGTTCCGCGTGTTGGGGTCCGCTGGCATCTCCAGCAGCTTCTCCGCGGCCTCCCGCATCCGAGGCCACTCGGAGGGCAGCACCGGGCGCGTCAAGGGGACGATGACACGCAGGCTGCTGTGTCCAGTCCGGTGGCCGTGCGTCGTGTGGACGATGGCGGCGTACCCTTCGAGTCTTTCGGACGCACTGTCAATCTGCTCGGAGGACACCCCGTCCAAGTCGAAGACGGCCACGGTCACGGCGCGGACTTCGGCATCCTTGCGAAGCGGGCCAATGTCGACGGGAGCCCACGCGCGCTGGGCCAGCTTCGTAGGGCACCTGTGTCCGAGGCATGGCGCGCAGGGTGTGACGGCATGCGTGGTGAGCAACTGCTTCAGCTCGTCCCAGGTCACTTCCTGCGACTGGGGCTTGGTGTCCTGGACGTTGTTGAAGAAGGCCACCAGTAGGAGGGTGGCCCCGGACACGGGCGCGGTGCTTCCGGCAGGAGGCGGGCTTGGACGAAGGCTCACGTCCATTCTCATGGGGACGCTTTCCGCGAGTGGTCCCAACCGCCCGGCATCCAGGGGGCGTCACCGACCTCGCCGTCCCCGTCACCTATTCTCCCTTATCTATCTTCTCGTACACATCCAGTGAGTCTCTGTATTGTCTTATGATACCTCATCTTCTTCACACCCTAAGTAGAGAAGAGTTAGTGACAGTGACGAAGGAAGGTGACGGCTGCTTCCGCTGGAGGTGTCGGCGTCGAATGCGGACCACTCGCGGAAAGCGTCCCCATTGAAGTGGGTGATGGCACTTCATCTCGTCGCTCCTCTCTGTCGGCCCCACGTTCCCCGTCCCTCGCTGTCGCATGCGTCAGCGGCCCTTCGTCCTCGGGCCGGGCCCCTGTCCAGGCGATGCCGCGTGTCGGCGTCCCAGGACGGTGTTTCAGTCTCATGCGGTGAGAGTCTGCTTTCTGCGAAGCAAACTTTGCTCAATGTGAATTGGCCGACGTCTTGCTCTGCGGCGCCGCTTTTTGTGTTTCAGCGGCGTGGCTCATCGCAGGTGAGCCATGCAGAAGGGGGAGCGAATGCACTGCCGTGGTGAGGGCGCGCGGCGCCGGGCCGAACAGGGGAAGGACCAGCGCACGCAGGTCTCGGAGGAGACGTCTCGGCGTCGAGACGCGCTGTCCGCCGAGGTGGAGGCCCTGGTGTCGGAGATTCACGCGCTGCGAGCCGAGGGCGCGACTTTCCGTGCGCGGCGGCTGTCGGGCGAGGTGCTGCGGCGCATGGAGCCCGCGTTGCGCACGCTGGCGCGTCGCTTCGCGAAGTCCCGGGGCTCGCTGGGCGAGGATGACCTGGTCCAGGTGGCGGGCATTGAAGTGCTCAAGGCCCTGAGCACCTACTGCCCCGAGAAGAAGCGAAGCCAGTGCTTCGCGTCCTGGGCGACGTGGCGCGCGCGCCGCGTCCTGCTTGAGCATGTCCGCCTCCAGGCTTCCGACGTCCATCCCTCGGACGCGGCCCAGCGGGGGCGCACCCGGAGCGGCAAGGTGGAGTCTCCCGTGGACGTCATCAGCCGCGATGCGCCCGAGGCGACGCTGCCGGGTTCGGCGACGGAGGCCTACGACGCTGCCCTCGCGCTGGAGTACCTGACGGCGGAGGAGATGCTCTCGACGTACGAGCAGGTTGCTCGCATGTACTACGCGCTCTTCGATTTGGCGCCGGAGCTGCGTGAGGTGGTGGCCCGTGTCCACGGCATCGGTCGCCCACGGCAAAGCGTGAGGGAGCTGGCGCGCGAGTGGAGCGTGGCGCGCTGGCGTCTCGACGCGTTGCTTGTGAGCGCGCGCCAGCAGCTGCGCCGCATGCTGGAGGAAGACGTCTGATGCCGATGCTCGTCGCCAGGAGGGGCGGGCCGTGCGCGGCGTGTGGCCTGCCCATCCTGGAGGGCGAGCGCATTGGCTACACGCTGGAGACGGGAGCACGTCACCTCGCGTGCGAGGACATGGCGCCTGGGCTGCGTCGCAACAGGCACGCGGCTCGGTGCGCCCTGTGTGGCTTCCTGGTGCGGAAGGGCAGCGGAAGGCTGGACGTGGCGGAAACGTGCGAGGACGGTGCCTTCACGCGCGTCTGGCGGGTGTCCTGCGTGGACGTCGCGGCATGCGCCGCGCGCCTCGGCGGGACTCGGGAGTGAGATCTTGTCCTACATGTGAAAAGGTAGGTCCGGACTTTGTGAGCCCCCCGGGTCCGGACTTTGGTCGCGCGGCCAATTCCTGGCTTGCTCGGAGGGGGCCCACGCTCGAAAAACTTTGAGAAAAAAGGCGGGTCCCCTCGATGTGTCGGGCGCAAGGCGCAAATCCTTCGCGCATCCGCCCCCATTCCCATGAGGAATGGCGCCTCCCTCCAAGCTGACTCCTGAGTTGCAATCCGAGATTTGCGGCCACCTGGAGCGCGGACTCTTCCGTCGCGCCGTGGCCGGTCTCGTGGGAGTGAGCGAGCAGACACTCTCTCGTTGGTTCCACCGTGGCGCCAACGAGCAGCGGGGCATTTACCGGGCCTTCCATCTCGCAGTGAGCGCTGCGGAAGCGAGGTTCATGCAGTCCGCCACGGACATGCTGATGGCGGCGGCTTCGCACAACCCCAAGCACGTCCAGTGGCTTCTCTCTCGACGATTCCCCGAACTCTACGGGAGGAAGGACAACGTCGAGGCCCATGCCCCCGAGGATAAGGCCGCCGATGAGCGGGCCCTACGAGAACTGCTGATGGATCGCCTCGGTCGCTTCCTGCCGGATGCGCAGGAGCCCGAAGCGGGCGCAGCCACGGACGGTGAGGACGACGATGCACTGTGAGGCCAAGCTCTCTCGCTTTTCCGTGCTCGCGGACCATCTCGCCCCGGATGAGTCCCCGGCGAGCTTCTTCGTGAAGCAGGCACGCACCCGCCAGGGAATCGGGCGTCTCTTCGGCAGGCTCACCCATCCCGAAGTTGAGACACTCGTTCATGACCTGGACTTCTGGGCACGGCGAGAGCAGGTGCCGCCGGCTGCCTTCTCCACCTGCTTCATCATGGCGGGCCGGGGCTTCGGAAAGACGTGGAGCGGTGCGCGGTGGGTGATTCAGAAGGCCCGCGAGGCGAAGACGATTGGCGCACTCATCGGTCCCACGGCGGCGGACGTGCGCGACACGATGATTCGAGGGTCCAGCGGGATTCTTGCGCTGTCGCCGCCGTGGTTCATGCCGGTGTACGAACCGAGCAAACGGCGGGTGACGTGGCCCAACGGAGTCTATGCCATCTGCTACTCGGCGGATAAGCCGGACCGGCTGCGCGGCCCCAACTGCGGCTGGGCCTGGGGCGATGAGCCTGCCTCCTGGAAGCATGAGATGTCCGCGCTGGACCAACTCCCAATGGTGCTGCGCATCGGCACCGCTGCGAACCCGCCCCAGCTCTTGCTCACCGGGACGCCCCGCCCGTTGCGGAAACTGGAGGAGCTGCTTTTTTCCGGCGCGGAGACGAAGGCGCTAAGGCCGGGCGTGGTGTTGCGCACCGGTTCGTCGCTGGCCAACCGCGCCAACCTGGCGCCGAGTGCTGTGGCCACCATGCGGGCGTTGATGAACACGCGCTGGGGGCAGCAAGAGGTGCTCGGCAAGCTGCTGATGGATGTGCCGGGCGCCATCTTCGGTTCCGCGCGGTGGGGCCGCGTCGAGGCGGATGCTCACGAACATGCGAGGGCGCTGGATCGGCGCATTGTCTCTGTGGACCCCGCGCCCACGAGTGAGACGGGCTCGGACGAGACGGGCATCATCGTCCAGGGCGTGAGAAACAGTCCGGTTGTTGGGACGGACGGCTCATCCCTCAAGCGCGTTTCGGTGCTCAAGGACGCCAGCCTTCGGGGGTCGCCGCGGGAGTGGGCCGCCGCTGCCATTCGCGAATACCTCGCCTTCGAGTGTGACTCCCTGGTGGCCGAGGTGAACTCGGGCGGGGAGATGGTGGAGACGACGATTCAGACGGTGGCCTCGGAGATGGGCGTCCACGTAAACGTGAAGCCAGTCCGCGCTCGCGAGGCGAAGAGCAAACGGGCCGAGCCGGTAAGTGCGCTGGCAGAGACGGGGCGCATTGAGCTCGTGGGCACCTTTCCGAAGCTGGAAGCGCAGCTCTCCAAGTTCAGCGGCGTCAATGGTCGCCGCGATGACCGCGTGGATGCACTGCTCTGGGGTGTCCACGAGCTGGTGTTCGCGGATTCCTTCTTCTGCTTGTGAGGATGGTGATGGGCTTCTGGGGACGGATGAAGGCAGTGGTGAGCAGAGAGCCTCGCAAGGGGACGGGGTTGGAACTGGCGCGTTGGCAGCAGGCGCCGCCGCGTCGAGGGACAGCGCAACTCCTCGCCGCGTACCGGGAGATGCCGTGGCTGCGCGCTTGCGTGGATGTGGTGGCCGACTCCGTAGCGGGGGTGCATTGGCGCGTCTACCGCCGCGTGCAGCGGGACGGGCAGCCCGTGAAGGACTACGCACTCAGAAGCGCCACCCGTGAGGCACGAGCCGGGCGGCTGAAGGCGATGCTGGATGCGGGAGAGGCGCAGGAAGTGCCAGACCATCCCATTCTCAAGCTGCTGGCGGACCCCAATGACTTCCTGACCGGACGTTCCGTGACGAAACTCGTCCAGGTGTACCTGGACCTGGTGGGCGAGGCCTTCCTGGTGCTGGATCGCGTGGGCGGGCTTCCCGTGGGCTTCTGGCCGGTGCCCCCGAATGCCGTCACGCGGCTTCCCTCGCTCGACATACCGCGCGAGCAACGCATGTACACCGTGACGGTGGGGAAGGCGTCGAGGGAGATTCCGGCCAGCGACGTGTTGCACCTGCGCAGTCCAGACCCCGAGGACCCGCTTGGGAGAGGTGTTGGTCCTGCCTTCTCGCTGGGGGACGAGTTGGACACCGACGAGTACGTGGCGCGGTTCCTCAAAAACTCCTTCTGGAACAACATGCTGCCGCCCGCCATCGCATCGATTGAGGGGCTCTCCGACGCGAACAGCGCGGGTGCGCGGGCTTTCAAGGAGTCTCTGGCCCGCGAGCACCAGGGGCCGGACAAGGCGGGGAAGCTCCTCATCACCAACGGGAGGGTGACGTTTGCCCGGCTGGACACGAGCTTCAAGGACATGCAGCTCGTGGAACTCCGCCGCTTTTTGATGGACTTTGTTCGGATGACGTTCCGGGTTCCCCCTGAAATCGTTGGAGACATCTCCAGCTCGAACAAGGCAACGGCTTTCGCGGCCCGGGAGAATCTTGCCGAGCAGGCGACTTTCCCACGCATGGAGTTCCTGCGTACCGAGTACCAGATGCGGCTGATGCCGCTGCTGGGGGGCGAAGGGGCTATCCTCGACTACGACAGCCCCGTGCCTGCGGACCGCGAGCACCAACTTCGCGTCATGGGCACCATGCCGGAGGCATTCAGCTATGACGAATGGAGGGAACTGGCGGGGCTCCGGTCGGATCCAAATCGGAGGGGGTACCCACTGCCAATGCCAGGGCAGGTGGAACGAGCGATGGATACAGATGGGCAGAATCTCTAGTTGTCTATTTGGGCTCTTTTTTTGTTCTTTCTTTGACTTCTTGAAGCAGAGGCGGGAGGCCGAGTGTGCCCCTGGCGCCCTCCGTGATGTTTAGCTTGTCAAGACTGCTCTCGCGGATGCATTCTTCGATGTTTTGTTTTGAGATGCATATGGTGTTTGTGATTTTGTCAACTTCGGCCCTGCGCTGCTTTGCGAAGGTGGGGAGATGTGATGCTCTTATGATGTCAACATGAGTGATGTGGCTCCTGGCTTCCGCGCCGCGCCAATGGATTCTGATTCGGTCTGCTGGTTGAATCTCAAGGCCGTCTGCTCCTTCTGCCTGGAAGACCTCAAAGAGTTCTCCTTCGATGACTATGCATGGCAAGATAATCCATGCTGCGTCCGGGAAGCCCTTGTTTCGCCTGTGGATGGGGTGGTTGAAGTTGTCCATGAGTGTTGTTGATGATGTGATGATTGACTGCATGGCGTTGTAGAATAGGTCTTGCTTTGAGAAGCATTGCCTTCCTGCGAAGCCTGGTCTGTCTGGTGTTTCGAATATTGATGAATTTTTGAGCGTTGTGTCACCCGCGAGGCACCACAGGATTGCTCGGCCGAGTGGGTTTGCCATCGTCTGGTTGATGCAGGCACTTGATGCGACTTGTGCGTCCTCCGACGTGAAGACGACCCATGGCTTGTCGTTTGACCATTTGCACTCAATCGTGTGCGATATTCGAACGAATCCGGGATTCGTTCTGAGGGTGTACTCAGCGAGGACATCAATCTCGCGGGCCGTGCCTTGGTTGTCGCGCGCATGCATTCCTTGTCTTATGTGGAATCCTGCTTCCCTGAATGCCCGCGCGGTTTTGAATTCAAGTGGGTAGCCTTCGGAGTTTAGCCACTCGCCTATTTTTTCTTTGATTTGGCCTGATTTTTTGGGGGATGGGTCGGTCATAATTGAGATTTTGGGGTGACAGTTTGGGAGCTAGACGCCAAGTGGATTCTTTACCGCTGGAGCGAGGTTCGCAAGTTCGGACATCCGGCGGAAACATCCCCATAGAGAGAGGTGAATGCCTGCACCTCTCTCCAGGTCGCTCCTCTTCACCATCCGGAAGGATTCTCCCTCGGCTATCGAGGGCGAGCCAAGGCTCCACACCTTTCGGGCCAATGACGGCGATTTCGACCGCTACAATGACCGTCTGAGCGTCTCAGGCTGGATGCTCGACGCCTTCAACGCCAACCCCGTCGTCCTCTACAACCATGACGACGGCTCCGGCGGCTTCTTCGGCACGGGCCGCAAGGACGTACTGCCTATCGGTAAGGGGCGCGCATACGTCCAGGGTGATGCCCTCCTGGTGGATGTCGAGTTCGACCAGGAAGACGACTTCGCCCGGAAGGTCGAGAGCAAGGTCGCGCGGGGCATCCTGAATGCCGTCTCGGTGCGCTACCTCATGCACCGCTACCACGAGAACGAGCGCGGCGGCTTCGACTGCGAGCAGCAGGAACTTCTCGAAGTCTCCGTCGTCACGATTCCGGGCAACCAGCGCGCGGTGAGGGTGAAGGAACTGGCCGACGAGCGCGCCGCCTTCATCCAGGACGTGGCCAAGGCCGTTGTCTACGCGCTGGACGAGCGCGAGCAACGCCGGGCAGTGCGCCCTCCCTCCCCAGACGTCAACGCCCTGGCCAAGCACACGGCCGAGGCCCTCTTGCAGCACCTCAAGGAGACTCGATGACCCCCGAGCAGATGCAGGAAATGGCGAAGTCCCTCGGCCCGCTGGTGGCCGCGCAGTTGATGGAGCAGGCCAAGGGGCAGCGCGATAGGCTTGCGAGCCTCATGGGTGCCAAGTCCCATGTCGAGGACAGCCAGGTCCCCAGCATCCTGAAGAGCATGGACGGCTTTGGCGCATACCTGAAGGCGGTGGTGAACGCGGGCCGCAACCCGACGCGTGAGGCGGTGCTGGAGCAGGCCAAGCGCTTCGGCGGGGCCGACGTCCAGAAGGCAGTGCAGGAGAGCGTCTTCAGCTCGGCGGGCGTCTTGGTGCCGGTGCAGGAAGCAGGGGAGATGATTGAGTTCCTTCGGCCGGACTCCGTCGTCCTGGCGCTGGGGGCCCGTACCGTACCCTTCAAGGGGGAGCTGCACTTCGGGAAGAAGACGGGCAGCGTCACCTTCAAGTGGATTGGCGAGGGGGAGAAGGTGGAGAAGAGCCAGCCCTCCTACGGCAAGGTGGTGCTCAAGGCCCACAAGGCCATGATTCTCGCCGACATCTCCAACGACTTGCTGCGCAACCCTGCGGTGGGAGACGCGGGGGTGGCCGAGGACTTCCGCGAGGCGGCGGCGGACGGCATGGACGACGCGGCCCTCAACGGGGATGGCCAAGGCCCCAATCCCAAGGGCGTGCTGGCTCAGATGGATACCTCGCACTCGAAGGCCCGGAGCGGGACGAGCGCAGACCATTACTTGGCCGACGTGGACGGCATGGTGGAGGACGTCCTCAAGGCCAACATCAAGCTGCGCCGCCCTGGTTTCCTGCTGCATCCGACGCGGGAAACGGCGCTGCTGGGGCTGAAGGACGGCGGGACGTGGATTTTCCGGGACGAGATGCTTAATCGGGGCACGCTACGTGGCTTCCCCTACAAGGCCTCAACGCGGATTGCACCGAGCCGCATCCTCTTCGGGACGTGGGACCAGCTGCTCTACGGCGTGGACACTGAGCTGGTGCTCTCCGAGCACGACGTCAGGGCGGAATACGACGAGACGACGCTGCGGGGCATTTGCCGGGGTGACTTCAAGCTGCGGCACGACAAGGCCTTCTCGGAGCGCAAGGGCTACTGAGGCCGCGGCCTCTTCAGGGGACACGACATGCATGCGAATACGCAGGACTTCCAAGTCTTCTACAAGGCCGTTGGGGTGGCAGGTGGCGCGCTCACAGCTGGTGGCGCGGGGGATGCCGTCGAGGTGACGAGCGACGCGGTGGACCGCGACGGCTTCGACTCCGCGCAGCTTCTCTTTACCGGGCGCACCACCTGCGCGGCGGAACAGACGCTCAAGGCCACGGTGAAGCTCGCCGAGTCCGAGGACGGGACGGCTTTCGGCGCGGACGAGACGCTGGCCTCGGATGAGACAGTGGTGGTGGGTGGCGCTGCGCCCCAGAGCTTCTGCTACCGGGTGGATTTGCGCGTCGCCAACCGCAAGCGCTTCCTGCGGCTGAAGGTGACGCCGGACCTCTCGGCGGTGGGGACAGACACGGCGCAGTGGGGCGCGGCTCTTGTCCTCGGCGGCGCGGACGAATTCCCGGTGCGGTGAGCCCATGCCTTCCCCTGCGGACCTGTGTCTTGCCTCCACGGTGGCGGACGACTTGGGCGTCCCGGTGTCGTCGCGCCTGGAGGCGCTTGTCTCCGCCGCAAGCCGGGCCGTGGCGGGGTACTGTGGCAGGGTGTTCGAGCGGGGCGAAGGCCTTGTCGAATACCCGGCGGGCTATGGGCGCCCGCTTCTTCTCCTGGAGCGTCCGCCCATCCTTGCTGTGTCTGGAGTCTGGGAGATGGGGAGCCAGGTCATTGTCGAGGAGTACGAGAGTTCCGGCAAGCTGGCCGACGCGGGCATGGTGAGGCGCAAGCGCGGTGTGTGGCGAATGACGGCTCGCATGGCGGGACGGATAACGGAGACGCTCGGTGACTTCGACGGGGCGGGTGGTGAGGGCGGAATCCGCGTCGTCTATGACGGGGGCTTCGTCACCCCAGGACAGCAGGCGCTCGACGGTGCGCTGGTGGTGACGTTGCCTGAGGACGTCCAAGAGGCCGCTGTCCTCACTGCTGTTCAGCTCTACCGCTCGCGTGGTGTTGACGCCATGGTGGCTAGCGAGTCCATTGGCGACTGGTCCGTGAGCTACTTCGCCGCGAAAGCAGAAGGGAAGAATCCCATTCCGGGCACCGCGCGGGCCCTCCTCGCGCCCTACGTCCTTCATCGGGTGAGCTGATGGCATCGCCTTCGGACAGGTTCCGTCAGATCATCTCTTACGCTTTGGTGGTGGGCCGGGATGCTCATGGCAAGCCCTCGTTGGGGTCCGTGTTTCCGGCGCGGGCACGTGTCCAGCCAAGCCGGAGACTCATCCGCGACGCGAGCGGCAACGAGCAGCTTGCCTCGCACGTCATCTACACGGGCGCGTCGTTGACGTTGCAACATCGCATCTGGTTGCCTGGGGAGGACACGTCCGACTTCAACTGTGCTCGAAGGCCCATGGCGGTGGATGAGATAGTTGACGGCGTGGGCGTGGTGAGCTTCCGCAAGGTGTGGCTGTGACTCGCGACCTCTCGGCCGAGTTGGCTGCGCTGCTGGAATCGGCGGGGTTGGGGCTGGCGCGTCCGCCCGTTCCTGGGGCCAACCTCTTCACGTCCCCGATGCCTGACGTCGATGGCCGTGTACCGGATAGGGCCGTGGCATTGGTTGTGACGGGCGGTGTCGCTCCTGTGCCATACGTGGGGGCTGGGAGATCGGCGTACTTGTCTCCCGGATGTCAGGTGCGCATCCGCTCGGCGCGCGAGGACTTCCAGGGAGGGCAGTTACTAGCGTTCGCCCTCTTCGCGGTGCTGCACCAGACGTCCCATATTTCGAGAGTGTCTGCGCGTGCGGAGGAGAGTGCTCCTGTATATCTGGGAATGGACGGAGCTGACCGGCACCGATGGGTGATTAATGTGTTGTTAAGGTATGCTTGCGAGGACTGTTGCGGAGGGCTGCCCGGGTGAATGCGAATGCTTGCTGGCCTTGTGTGTTTTTGAATGGCCGAATTCTTGCTTCAGGTGTGTGGTGATGGTTTGGCCGGCGATTCGTGACTCACGCCCTGAGATGGCCTGGAGCACGCGTGCTTTGCGTGCTCCAGGAGAGAGAGTCTTCGGACGACTGCTTTTGGGGTGGTTATACGCAGATGGATATGACGTTCTTGGCGAGTGTGTTGTAGGCGCCTCTGAGGTTGCTGATTTGTGTGAGTTGCTGGGGGGCCCAGGCGCGCTTGTTTTGGAGGTCTGTAACCTGCTTTACCTTGTCGAGACGTCCAATGGGGACGCTTTGCCAAAGACTGTTTTGGATGAGTACGTTCATGTCCTCCGTGGTGCCTACGCAGAAGTCGGAGGGGAGATTGGAGGCGATTGGATTATAGCCAAGCTGTGTGCTTGCGGTTGAGAGCTTGTTGACTAGGTCGTCTTGAATCGCTTGAGTGAGTCGATCTTTGTGGACTTGGTCTGCCCGGACGACATTCCCTGCGCGCGTGTCGAAGCCGTTGAAAATCCAGCCCGCAAACTTTGGACGTCCCAGTACGTCGTAATCGGAAAACAGGGGGTTGCTGGATTTGAATCTGCCTAGGCCCTGTCTCCAGTCCTGAAGAAACTGGGGGAGCATTTGGCCGAGTAGGCCCACGCAGTATGCGCTGAAGTTGTCAGATGTGCAGGGCACTAGGAAATAGTCGGAGACGTAGAGGGCGACTCGCACTAGTGACCCAAATGACGGCGGAAGATCGATCAGCGCATAGTCGAATGTGTCATCAAACTCTTTGCATGCCTGTTCGATAATTCTCTTGAGAATGACGAATCGCGCGATTCCTGTTCCGGAGAGGAGGTCGTTACCCACGCTTAGTGATTCTGAGTAGACGTTTAGCCAAAAATCTCCGGCGAGAATGCGGAGCGAAGATGCGCTTTCAGTTCCGCCTTTGTGCAGGAAGACTTGCTCGCCGCCTATGTTCTGGAGAAATCGCTGAAGGAAGGCTCTGATGCATGTGCCGTAGGGATTATTCTGGTCGGGCAGTAGTCCGACGAAGCGTGTTTCTCCGAGGGCGGCGATTGAGAGATTGCACTGCGGGTCAAAATCGATGAGGAGGACTTTTTTGCCTTGGCGTGCGAGGTGCTCTCCGAGATTCCAGGTTGTAATTGTTTTTCCTACGCCCCCTTTGTTGTTGAAAATGGTGACTATGGTGGTCTTGGTCATGGTGTCCTCGTTTGATGTCGGCTTGGATGGGATGGGGATTATCGTTTAATGTTGATTTACGTCGATTTGGTAAGAGTGTCGATGTGGTCTGGGAGGGGGGACCTCGCTGTTGCGCGAATACGGCTTCCTGGCATGTGAGGCTTTTGGCGCGGCGGTTGTCTGCTTTGTTCTCTGCGCTGATGTACGTGCCTGAGTTGTTGCCGTCTAGGCAATTCGCGGAATGTGCCCCCATAGAAGTAGGTGAATGGCTGTCCGAGTCAAAGTCGACGTCGTGAAGTTGGTGCGCCTGCGCCGCGCTCCTGCCGAGGTGCTGCGCGCGCTGGACGTGCCTTGCCGGGACGTCGCGCGGCTCGCCCTCGATTACTCCTTGTTCCTGGTGCCGGTGGGCAAGGAAGGGACGGACGGCCACCTCCGAGACACGGCTTTCCTCGACGGACCACGCCACAACCTCGGTCCGCACCTGTCCACCACCTGGACGGCGGGTTACGCGCACCCTGCCGCTGGCCCCATTCATGAGGGCTGGCATTGGGGCGATCAGATTTTCAATCCGCCCTCGCACTTCCTCCGCAAGTCCTTCAGGCGAGCCCGGGGCAGCGCACGCCGCCGCGTTGCCGCCGTCCTCAAGGACTTCCTCGCTCGCCGCTTTCCCACTCGCTGACAAAGGTTCCCCCATGCCCGAGCCCCGAGAGGCTTTCTTCGACAAACTCTACCTCCGCGCCACGGACTCCGCACCTGAGGAGACAGATGCGCTGGATGGTGTCACCGAGGCCCCAGTCAACCGCGCCAAGGACACCGTCGACGCAAACTACTTCGGCGGCGACGGGTACAAACGCAGCAAGGGCACTCTCAAGTCCTTCACCGTTCCGCTGGCGGGCCACGTCTTCCGGGGCAGCGCGCCGCAGAAGGTGCTGCAAGACGCCTTCGAGTCTGACGCGACGGTTTTCTTCACCGTGATTGAGGATGAGGAGGCGGCTCCGGGCAGTCAGGGCCACCGCTACCCGGTGAAGGTGTCGTCCTACGAGGAAGGCCGCAGTGCGACGGACGTCGTCACATTCTCGGCCACCCTCACCGGCCAGGGCGCGCCCGTCGCGGTGTAGCCCGCCGTCCCATTCACCTTCACTTCAGGAGACTTCCATGTCCGCACCCGCCACGCACCGCAAGCCCCTGGGCACCCGCCGCGCGCTGCACAAGCGCGTCACCCTCGACGGCGCCGACTACGACATTTGCCTCCCCACCCTGGGGGAGAAGCTGGACGTCCTCTCGGCCTCTCGCGCTGCCGGGGAGTTGAGTGAAAGCCGCCAGCCCGTGGACGAGTCAGCCGGGATGATGATGATGGCCCGCATTGCCGTCTGTTGCGTCTACTTCCCGGGCACCGCCACGCGCGTCTTCACCGAGGCGGACGTGGCAGCGGTGAAGAACGAGCCCTGGCTGGAGGACGTGCAGAACGAGCTCGCCGCGGCCTTCGCGGGGCCGACGCTGGAGACGGCGAAGGGAAACTCCGAAGCCACCCCGAGTTGAGGGCCCTGCATGGGGTGGTGAAGCTGACGGGCCAGCCTCCTGAGGCGGTGCGTGGGTGGGCCTGGGAGGACGTCGTCCACCTGCTGGCCCTCTGCGACTTGGAGGCGGATGAGCTGCGCGCGGGCCGTGCCTGGGCCACGCCTCATTCCAATGGCCAGACGGTGACAACGGTTTTCAGGAAGCGTCCGAAGAGGTGAGGCATGGCTGGCGGCGGGCTGAAGGTGGGGGACTTGTACGTGGCGGTGACGGCCTCCATTGGCGGGGCCATGGCCAACCTCGGCAAACTGGTGAAGGGCGTGGAGGACGCGGCCAAGGCGGTGAAGAAGAAGGCGGGTGACGTGGCGAAGCTGGGCGCGGTGGTGGCTGCGGGCCTGGCGGGAGCGGTGGCCGCTGCCTCTCAGTCCAATGCGGCCATGGCGCAACAGGTGGAGCGGATGACGGCGCTCCTCTACACGCTGGCCGCTGACGTGGGAGACGCGCTGCTGCCGGTGGTGGAGCAGGTGGCGGACGGGGTGGAGCGCATGGTGGCCCGCTTCCAGTCCCTCGCCCCGGAGGTGCGGGCGTCCGCCCTGGACATGGCCGTGTGGGTGGCGGGAGCGGGGCTGGCCCTGGGCGCGGTGGGGAAGGTGGCGGGCGTCGTAGAGACGCTGGCCATGGGCATGGGCGCGCTGCTGAAAGTCCTCAACGCCCTCAATGCTTCCTCGGCCCTTGCCTCGCTGGC
Organism: Myxococcus sp. AB056; assembly: GCF_006547365.1. Classification (NCBI taxonomy): domain Bacteria; kingdom Pseudomonadati; phylum Myxococcota; class Myxococcia; order Myxococcales; family Myxococcaceae; genus Myxococcus; species Myxococcus sp. AB056. Next base: position 21,203 of record NZ_VHLB01000036.1, read on the forward strand.
GGGTGCCATGGACAGGGTGACAGCGTCCATGGGCGGCATGGTGGCCTCGGCCCCCTCCGTGAAGAGCAGCCTGGCGCGGCTGGCCCTCTCCTTCGGGACGCTGCTGGTGCCGCTGGCCGCCGTGGCCGCCGCAGTGACGGGTGTGGTGCTGCTGGCGGGTAGCGTCTACGCAGCCTGGGAGGACAGCAGCACGGGCCTTGCTGACTTCTTCCGGGGCTTGGGCGCGCGGATTGGCGAGTGGGCCTCCCACGTCGTGGACGCCTTCTCCCGGGCCTTCTCCGCGCTGGGGGACTTCCTGCGCGGCATCGCCGCCACGGTGCTGGAGAAGGTGGCGTCCCTGGTGCGGGGCGTTTCTCGCATCCTGGAGCCGGTGGCCAGGGCGGCAGGCTTCTCCCAACTGGCGGACACCTTCCGGGACGTCTCCACCATTACGGGCAAGCAGCTCCTCGACACCCTGGGCGAGGGCGCCCAACTGCTATGGAGCGGCGCGAAGGAAACCGCCGAGGCCGTGGGCGCGGCTGTGGCGGGCGCGGGGCGGACCCTCGCCGAGGGCGCCGCCTTCGGGCTGAATACCAGCCTCGCGGGGGCCAAGAAGCTGGGGGCGGACCTTGCCAAGGCCCTCAACCTGGAGCACCTCACGGACAGGGTGCAGGCCCTCCTCGCCCAGCTGACGGGGACGTCCGCGCCGGGCAAGGCCCGAATCCGCAAGCCCACGGACAAGGCCGCCCTGGCAGCTGCCGCGAAGGAAGAGGCGGCCCGGGAGTCTGCGCTGGCGAAGCTCCAGGCCCAGGCCAACGAGGAGGCTCGCCGCGAGTACGTTGCCAGCGTGCGCGCGGATGCGGCTGCCGGTGCGGCTGCCTTCCGGGAGATGCGCCTGCAGGCCGAGGCCCTGGCCGACGCTGCGCGACAGGCCATGGAGGACGCACGCGCGGCCCTTACCGAGAAGTTCGCCTCCGCCTTCGGACGGCTGAATGGCCTCGTGGACACCTTCATGCAAGGCCTCACGGCGAGCGGCTCCGTGTTGGGTGGCGTGGCCGCCGTGGCTGGGGACTTGCTGACGCAGTCCGAGGGCTTCCGCGAGACGCTGGCCATTGTTGAAGGGCTCATTCAGCGCGTAGCGGACGCCCTGGGCGCCTTCCTCGTGCCGCTTCAGCCGCTGCTTGGCGCGGTGTCCGGAATCATTGACGCGGTGGTGTCGGTGTTGACGCCGCTCTTCACGCTGCTGGGGGACATGCTCCGCCCGCTGGCGCCGCCGCTGGTGCTCATCGGCCAGGTACTCCAGGGCCTCGCGCCACTCCTCCAGGTGGTGGGGCAGGCCTTCCTCGCCGTCATGGCGCCATTGCAGTTGATTGCAGGGCCGGTGCTGAAGGCCCTCTTCTCGGTGTTGAAGTTCGTTGGAATGGTGCTCCTCAACGTGGCGAAGGCCATTGGCTCCGTCTGGAATGCCGTAGTGGGGGCTGTGCAGAAAGTCATCCGCGCCATTTCCTCCCTCGTGGACTGGACGGGCTTCGACGGGCTGGAGAAGTTCGCCCGGAGCCTCAACCGGCTGCGCGTGGACACCGACGCCATGGGCGAGGCCCTCGACGTGCTGGGGGACACGACGTGGGATTCCGCCATGGCTCGGGCCGAGGAGACGGCGCGCGTTAGGGAGCACACGCAGGCCGTCTCCCGGGCCACCGAGGCCCTCACCAACGTGCCTTCCGCCTGGAAGCGGGCGCTGCGTACCTTCGAGGCCGAGGACTCGCAGACGGGGCCCACGCGGCCCCCAAGCCCCACCACGCCCGCGTTGCCGGAAGGGCCGAGGGAAGGCGAGCACGCGGCCTCGCCCATTACGTCCTTGCCGCCCCACCTGCTGGAGCTGCTGCTGCGCTTCTTCCCTGGCATGCGCTCCATGTTGCCCGCCGCCACGGCGCAGGGGGCCCCCGTCACCTACAACATTGTCGGCTACGACATTGACGCGGCCATGGAGGCAACACGCAGGGACGAGACGCTGCGCCAGCAGCGCGCGGACGTGCGCAACTCCGGCAGTCGTTTCCTGCTGACTTCTCGCTACTCCGCCACCTGAGGCCTCGCATGCCCGCACTCGCCCTCTCTGGGATTCCTCTGCCCGTGCTGGCGGACAGGGGGCTGACGTACACGCCGACGCTGCTGGGGGAGTCCCGTCGCGCCTTCTCTGGCTGGCTGCGCAGCAGTGAGCGCCGGGAGGTGTACAGCTACTCGGGCAACACGGGCCCGCTGACGCAGGAGGATGCCCGCGCGTACCGCGGCCTCCTCAAGGGGGAGGGGGACGTGTGGAGCTTCGACTCCGACTTGCGCAGCAGCGCCTTCCGCGCGCCAAGTGCAACGTCCGGGACGCTGGAGGCGGGAGTGTCTGGTGGCCGTTACGGAGGCTGCCTGCGTATGGCTGTCAACGCCAGTCTCACGCTTCCTACTGCGCTGGGGACGAAGTGGACGGTGGCCTACTGGTGGAAGCTGGAAGGGGGCAGCTGGCGGCACTACGTCCACCGGGCGGGCCATTTCATTTCCGACAACGGGCAACTCGACGCCCGGACGCCTGGCAGCGGCGCGCTTGAGGTGGCGACAGCTTCTCGGTTGCCGGGAGGGGTGGTGCAGTTGCGCAACCTGGGCGGATTCTCGGGAGGCATTTCCAACCCCAGCAACGCGGCGCTGCTGGTGGACGACTTGGTGGTGTTGCCTTGGGTGGCACCCGCCTCGTGGGTAGCGCCCTGGTACTCGGCGGGCCAGCCCTTCGGTGCGCCGTACCCGTACCACGTCGCCTCGGGCGAGGCCCTCTATGAGCCGCGCACGGTGCTGGGCCGGGTAGGGCAGGGCCGTGCCGTGGAGTGGTGGGAAGGCACCTCTCAGGTGCTGGGCCAGGAATTCGACTTCGAGTTGCAGGAGCGCTGACGCATGCGTCCACTCACGGCCTTTCAGGCAGCCCTCCTCACGAGCTCCGCAGGCTACTCGACACACCCACGCGTCTGGGTACGCGACGCGGCGGGTACGTACCGCAACCTGAATGCCCTGCTGGGCGCGGACTGGGTGCTGGGCGTGCGCATCAACGAGAAGGTGGACGCGCCCGTGGCCGAGGCCGAGGTGGCCTTGGTGCGTAGCGGGCCTGTCTCCCTCTCCCCGTTGCTGACGCAGTCACCGGCCAACACCAACGTCTCGGGCAGCTTCGCGCCGCTGCTGGCCGAGGGCGCCTACTTCCGCGTGGAGCTGGGCCTGGCGCCACTGCGAGGTACACCCCGCGAGGAGGACTACTTCGAGGTGTTCCGGGGCAGGGTGGACGAGGTGGACGCGGGGCCCGAGGAGTTGAAGGTGGTGGGCCGGGACTTGGGCGGACTCCTCCAGGACACCTTCATTGAAGTGGAGCGAGACTATGGGGACGACACGCACGGCGTGCCCGTCCAGGACGTCATTCAGGCCCTCTGCAATGACAACGGCCTTGCCTCCTTCGGCCTCTACACCCCCGTAGACCCGCTCTCCCAGCGCGGCCGGTACACGCAGAAGGTGGAGCCGGTGCTGGACGCGGCGCGCACGCTGGCCCAGCGCGTTGGCTGGGAGTGTCGCATGCGGTGGCGGGCGGACACCGGGGGCTACGCGTTGACGCTGTACGCCCCGGACAGACTCCAGACGTTGGAGGACTGGAGTTTCGGCCCGGACGAGTACGGGGACTTGGAGTCCGTGACGCGGCAGTTGGTGGACATCCGCACGGATGTCGAAGTCGTCTACAGCGACTCGCGCGACTTGGACGCCTCGGGGACTGCGAAGCGCAAGAAGGTGACGGCCAGCAACCCGTCTGCCCGTGCCCAGGTTGGCCGCAGGTGGATGCAGTTGGCGGAAGGTGCCGCCAGCAACATTGACACCGAAGCCGAGGCGCAGCGACTCGCGGACGCCGCGGTAGCCGACCTCTCGGTGTCACCCCTCACGGTGGCCATGACGGTGGACCCGCACCCCGGCCTCGAGTTGGGGGACGTGGTGCTCGTGCTGCCGGACGGCGTGCGCTTGGATACGGCCCACTCCCTGGCCGTGCAGGAGTTGGAGTTTCAGTGTGCCGTGGACGGGACGGCGCGCATGAAGCTGGTGCTGCGCGGCCAGCCCTCGACGTCGGTGCGCGAGTGGCTGGAGCGAGACGCCCGGCCCGGCGTCGCACCCAGCGCGCCCTTTACCGGGCCCGCCGCGCCTCAGGGCATGCGGGTGACACCCACGGTTAGCGGCTTCTCTGTGGCGTGGACACCCGCCGCGACGGGCCCCGCCTGGGAAGAGTACGAGTTGCACACCTCCCGGACAGCAGGCTTCACGCCCTCGGGGGCAACCTTCACGGCCCGGGGAAAGACGACGCGCTTTCAACTCTCCGACTTGCCGCCGGGGACGACGTACTTCTGCCGGGTGGTGGGGCGAGACACCAAGGGCAACGTGGGCGCGCCCTCCGAGGAGGTGTCCGTCACCACGGGCTACCTGACGCCGGCCTCCTTCCAGCCAGCGGTAGCGTTTGGTGACTCACCGCCCAATGCGGACTTCGAGTCCTGGAGCAGCGAGGCCATGCCTCCGGACGCGTGGACGCTCGCGGTGGGCCTGTGGGGCGCACATGCGCAGGTGACAACCGACGCGTACACAGGTGGGCGCGCCGTGAGGCTGGTGGCGAACGGCACCCGTCTCGACTCGCAGGCGATGATTGCCAGGCCCGGGGACAAATACAGCGTGGACGTCATGGTGCGGGCCGCGCAGTGGGGCACTCCTCTCTTCGTGCATGTCGTTTGGTACGACGGAGCCTTCAACCTCCTGAGTGTCGCGACGACAAGCCGGACGCTCGCGAGCAGCGAGTGGCAGCGCCTCACCGGTTTCCACACCGCGCCCGCCGGGACGCGCTACGTGCAGGTGCGCCTTCTGACGGAGTCGACGGTGGGCAGTCCGTGGCTTTACGTGGACTCGGTGAGGCTGGAGCGCATTGGAGGCCTCGTGGAGCCCTGGGCCACCATTCGCACCGGCCAGTTGAATGACTTGGAGAATGGCTGGACACCCTGGGACGTGAATGGCTGGCCGCTGGGGTACTACAAGAGCAGCGACAACGAGGTGGCCATGCGTGGTCTCGTGCGTCCAGGGACGGTGGGCTACGTGAATCTCCACCGGCTGCCAGCGGGCTACCGCCCCAGCAGCCCGCGCGCCTTCACCGTGCCGACGAGTCACGGCCTGGGCCTCGCGCAGCTCAACCCCGACGGCGGCTTGCAGGTGTACTCGGTGCCAGCGGGGACGGCCTGGGTGAGCCTGGACACGGTGCGATTCCGGGCGGAGGCGTAGGGGCGGACCACGGCCGGAAAGCGTCCCCATTGAGGAAGGAGAGCGGACTGCCGCGCGGCATGGCGCCGTGCGGCCCGCGTGAAAGGCCTTCCCATGCTTCGTCCTTCCTTCCTCCTGATTGCAGCCTTCGCCCTCGCTGTGCCCGCCCTGGCCGCCGAGGTGTCTGGTGTTCCGGACCCGGGCCACGTCGAGGAGTTCGCTCGTCTCGTCTTTGATGCCGTGACGACGCGGAACTGGGCCCTCGTCGCGTCGCTGGTGGTGGTGGCCCTCGTTTACGTGCTGCGCCGCTTCGGCGGCGAGTTGCTGCCGGTGCTGCGCACGGCGAGGGTTGGCGCCGCGCTGGCGGTGGGGGTGTCCATGGCGGGCGCGGTAGCCAACGCGCTGCTGGCTGGAGCGCCTTTTTCCTGGGGGCTGCTACTGAAGGCGCTCGGCATTGGCCTCGGGGCTGCCGGTGGGTTCTCTGTGCTGAAGGCTCTTCTCTTTGGTGGCGAGGCGGTGGAGCGGGCCGAGGAGGTCGGGGCCGTGGCGGCTGGGGAGATTACGGGCAAGGCCATGGCGGTGGCCGCGTTGGAGCAGCTCCGCCGGGACGGCAAGCTGTGAGGCCGCTGGGGTTGGTGCTGACCCTGCTTCTCTCCGGGGGCGTGCGTGCGGAGGGCGAAGGCCTGGACGTGGCCCATGCCACCGTCACGCTCCAGGATGGGCGCACGGTGGAAGTCTCCGAGGGCTGCTGGCTGTCCACGTCGCGGTGCGTGGACACAGCTCAGGAGGTGCGGCGCCTTCATGCGGAGAACGAGGCGCTGCGCCAGCACTCGGGCGACGTGCCGCTGGTGAAGGTGCTGGTGGCGTTAGCCCTTGGGGTGGGGCTGGGCTTTACCGTGGCGCAGTTCGCGCAGTGAGGGCGTGAATCTATAAAGTTCATGTTCTGTGGACTTTATGGATTCATCTCGTTGAGAATCCTCGGGAGCCCACTCATGCCTCCCGAGGACCGCATGCCCGCCACGACGGACAGTGACAGACGCCCCGCGCAGTCCCGCGTTCTCCCTCCACTCCCGACTCCAAAGACTCCCCAACCTCTCTTCACGGTGGGCGGCGTCCGGTACGAGGCCGTATGCGAGTTGATGCGGATGCCCACGGGGGAGGCGTTGCTGCTGGCTCACCGTTACGCACTGGAGGAGGAGTCTCCGGGACGATGCCTCGTGCGTCGTCTGCCCAGTCCCTCTACCCACGAGGAGCGAAAGCGGCTCTCTGATGAGATTCAACTGGCCTTCCGACTCAATCACCCCAGCATCGCTCAGGTTTTCCACCTGAAGATTCACCAGAACACGCCTCACGTTGTCATGGAGCACGTGGACGGACCGTCGCTGGACACGTTGGTAAGCGCGGGCGTAGCGCGGCGGAAGCCCGTGTCCGAGGCGTTGGCCCTCTACATCGGCGCCGAGATTGCGGATGCTCTTCACTACGCCCACACGTTGCGAGGCGAGGACGGCAAGCAACTGGGCATCATCCACCGGGACGTCAACCCTCGGCACATCTACCTGGGGGCGCACGGCGGGGTGAAGCTCGCCAACTTCGGTGCCGCGTACTCTCTCATGGTGGGCCGGCTTGAATCCCCCGCGAATCTCGTCCGGGGTGACGTGGCCTATGCCTCTCCTGAGTACCTGGAGCGCCTGCCGTTGTCCCCGGCCTCGGACGTCTTCAGTTTGGGCGTGGTGCTCGTGGAGTTGCTGACAGGCACGCACCTCTTCGACGTGGAGGACGTGCCTTCGACTCCCAAGGGGATGAGTCCCCTCCTGGCCGAGCAGATTCCTTCCCTGCCGCTGACGCAGATGCGAGTGCTGCTCTCCAGCTTCAGTCCGACGGATGTGGAGACGGCGGTGGGGGGGCTGTCAGCGGATGTGAAGGACATTCTCCACACGGCTCTGCGCGTCGTCCCGGGGGGGCGCTTCGCCACGGCGGCGGACATGGGGGCCGTGCTGCGAGCGGCGCTGACGAAGCGGCATCCCACGTATGGGCGCCAGGATGCCCAGGTGGAAGTCGCCCGCGTTGTCGCGGAGGGGAGCTGCCTGCGAGACGTGGTGGAGTTCGGTGAGGGCGGCCTCTACCCAGAGGGGCTGGACGCGCACGAACTCGAGGCGCTCGCGAAGGAAGACTAGCGAGTCAGGACGGTGGCGACGTGGAGGAGCGCGTCCAGCTTCTCCGCGTCCAGCTTCCGCGCGAGCGCTAGCAGCCGGCGCAATTCGGGCGTCTCGGCTTCTAGGGCAGGGGAGCGTGGCTGCTTCTTCCCTGTCCCCCGAGGCGTCGTGCCCAGCAGGGCTTCGGGGGAGATGCCCAGCGTCAGGCCGAGGCGGTGGAGGACGGGGACACTGGGCAACACCTTTCCCCGCTCCAGACGCCCATAGGCGGGCTCCACGAGGCCCACGCGCTCGGCCACCTCTGCGCGCGTCATCCCCAGCTTCTCCCTCGCTTCACGCGCAACCGTGCCGATGGTGATTGCCAGCTCTTCATTCATGGAACGTCCCGAGGGAAAGGAGGGCGAGCATCGCTCGGGCCCGAGTCTCGTCCAACTGCCGCACTCGGTAGAAGAGGCGACGACGGGCGGGCGAGTCCGTGTCGGGAGGCATGGCGCGGGTGTGGCCCATCAACTCGTTGGGCGACGCGTCCAGCACCTCACACAGGCGGTGCAAGGTGGGGACGCTCGGCAGCATTTTTCCGCGCTCCAGACGGCTATAGACGGCGTGGGCAATCCCCAGGTGCCGGGCGACTTCGGCTTGCGTCAGTCCCAGACGGCTTCGCGCGGCGCGTGCGGCGGGGCCGATGAAGGTGGCGAGTTGCTTGCGAAGTTCGTGGGCGGCGGTGACTTCTTGCATGCCTTCTTCCTAGTGGAATTGAATGCCAGACGTCTAGCCACTGATGCTGGATGTCAGAAGTCAATCGGCATAAGTCGGCCGAAAGGTGGGACTCCCTACAGGGTAGTCCATTTGGTAGGGTGCGCAGCCAGTTGGGAGGGTGCGCATATGAGCGAGGGCCGGAGGGCCGGGAGACGGACGTCGTGAGGCCGCGTGGGCCTGCCTTCGCGGCGCTCGCGCCCGGTGCTCAGGTAGTGGGCTACACGGTGGAGCGTCGGCTGGGCAGCGGCGGCTTCGGTGCCGTGTACCTCGCACGGTGTGAGGGGCAGGCTTACGCGCTGAAGTTGGTGGACTTGGCACGCGTGGGTGCGCGGGTCGAGCGCGAAGTCTCCATTCTGCTGAAGCTGAGTCACCCCAACGTGGTGGGCATTCACGGCTTCGGGAAGTGGCCGGTGGCGTCTCCGGAGTTCGGCGTCATTGTCATGGAGTACGTGGCAGGGCGGCAGTTGGACGTCTGGGCGTCCGAGGAGAACCCTTCCGCGAGGCAGGTGGCGCGCGTCGTGCTGGACGTGGCGCGGGCGCTGGAGGCTTCACACCAAGCAGGGGTTCTCCACCGTGACGTGAAGGAAGCCAACGTCATGGTGCGCGCTGCGGATGGCGCGGCAAAGTTGGTGGACTTCGGCGTAGGGGACTACGCAGGCGCGCCAGGAATCACGGCGGACATTCTTCCGCCCGGAACACCTGAGTACCGCTCTCCGGAGGCGTGGAGCTTCTTCCGTCAGAACGCGCGTGTGCCTGGGGCCATCTACACGCCGGGCCCCTCGGACGACTTGTGGGCTTTGGGCGTGGTTCTTTACCAACTCCTCACCGCGCGGCCTCCCTTCACGGGGGACCATTTCACGCTGGCGGATGTCGTCATCTCGAATGATGCGCTTCCTCCACGTCAGGTGAACGAGCGTGTGCCTTCGTCGCTTAGCGACGTGTGCATGCGGCTGTTGGAGAAGTCGCCAGCCGCGCGGGTGCCGAGTGCCGGGTTTTTGCGTGCTGCGCTTGAGGAGTTGCTGCAAGGGGCGGACGCCACGTGGGACGTGCCGTTGTGCGACGTTCACGGCGAGGACACAGCGACGACGGAGGGCGGCAGGGACACTCTCGACAAGTGGGTGAACGAACCGATTCACCGCCCGCGGCGAGGCAAGCGGCCGAAGATGGAGAGTCCGCCCTCGCTGGTGGTGCGGATTCCCTCGCTGGAGGAGAAGGACTCCGCAACGGAACAGCCTTCGAGGTCTGCGCCGGCCTCCCGAAGTTGGGGCGCGGCCGCTCTGGCGCTGCTCTTGGTGCTTGTCGCTGTGGTGCTGGGGTGGAACTGGCGGACGTCACGCGGCGCGGTGGCCATGCCGCCCCGTCAGGAAGTAGCGCGTCCCGGGAGTTCGTCCCAAGCTGTCCACGCCGCAGCTCCCCCTTCCGTCAAGGAGTCCACCCCTGCGGCCGTCGCTGCCCCTGCGATGCTCCCCGAGGCCACAACTGTGAAGATGGAGAAGACCGAAATCCCGACGCCACCGAAGCCCCCCAGAAAGGGTGCGGGCGTTATGAGCAGAGCGATTGTTGCGGTGGCTGCATGCACAGGGTTGGCGTGCCCTGGTGCGCAGGTGCGTTCGCAACCTCCCCATGAGCCGTGCCCAGAGGGCGCCGTCGAGGCGATGGAGAAACGGGGCGTAGACGTGGGCGACGACCACTTCGTTACGTTCCCGGTGAGGAAGCCACAAGTCATCACTGTGGCCGAGGGCTCAGCGGAGTTGCAGCTACTCACTGATTGGAAGCGCATACCGGACAACACAGTCTTCACTGGGAGGCTCTTCGTTAGTGACCGCGTCTATGGCCGCTTCACTCATGCCCGCACTCCCGATGGTAAGCAGTTTCCTGTGTGCCTGGAGCTGCAATCCGAGTCTTTGGTGAAGGGGTTAGAGAGAAAGCCGGGAGATGACAGTCCTACGTCGGCGCGTGTTTTCACCAGTGCGGCAGTGAGGGCGGTAGGCGAGTTTGAGTGACGCGGCGTGTGCGAGATGCCGCATGAGGGAGTCGCAGACGGATGCAAGCAACATCATCGGTCGTTCTCCTGTGGCTCTTGCTGATGGCCTGGAGTGCGGCGGCCCAAGGAAATTTGACGCCTGGGAGCGTGACTCGGCGCATCGAACTGGGCCCGAATAGCTCTGGAGAAGCGGTTGCGGTTGCCGTCAGTCCTGGGCTTTCCACCGTATTTCTCTTCGACTCCGAACTGGAGCAAGCGGCAGTCGACGTGGATACCCCGATGGGGTTTTCCATTGTCGATGTGGGGCGCATGACACTGCGGGTGGTTCCCTCTGCGAAAATAGCTTCAGGAGAGAAGGTCCGGGTGTCAGTGCGGTTCCGAGATGGCGCAGCGCCTCCCGGGGCGTCGTTCTTGTTAACGGTCCATCCTGCACATGCGGACAGTCTTGTTGAGGTGTTCCGAAGTGCCAGAACTGTCGAGTCGTACCAACAGGAAGCCAGAGATGCGCGCGCCGAGACGCTACGGTGCCAAGAAGAGAACTCGCGCTTGGTGTCGGAGCACCGCACTCCGGGAGGACTCGCGGGGCTGCTCGCGGTTAGCGGCATCGATGGGACTGGTGTGGCTGGTCGGATTGTGACCGAAACGGTTTCTTCGGACCCAAAGAGCGCTCTCAAACCCTTCATCGTTCGAAGCTATCGGTCGAAGGACCGCGTAGCTCTTGAAGTTCTCCTGCGTGACCTGAGAGGGGAACAGCCATGGACGGCCAGTGGAGCTGCACTTCGCGGCCCTCATGGACTCGAGTTGAAGGTGCTTCGCGTATGGCAAGAAGCCCCCATTGTCTCGGGAGGCACTGGCCGGGTGGTAATCGAAGCGGAGGCAACAGCCGAATCTGCACGGGGGGGCTTCTCGCTCAAACTGTGGGAGTACGACGGACCCCGAACGGCCACGATTGGCAACGTTGCGTTTCCGTAGATAGAGATTTAGTTTTGGAATTTGCGGCGCATGGAGAATTCTTGGAATAAATTGGTTAATTCTTGTATCGAACTGCTCGGTACTACCTCGCGTACGGGTACTCTGATGATGCGCCCGTATCTTGCGGAGTAGACTCCCAAGTACTGGATAGTATCGCCTGCAGGTGTTCCATCAACTCCTCCGATTAATTGGAGGATATAGTATCCTGCAAGTTGCTTTATGTATTCTCTTGAAAATGCCCCGTTCTTTGTTGTCTTGATTTCGATCAAGCTGTCGTCGAACAAGATGTCCGCATCTGCGCCTCCGACCAGGGCTGAGGCGCGACCAAATGTCGGGTTGAGAATGCAACGCCATTGTGGAGTAAGGTCGCTCCAGGGAATGGCATCCATAAGGTGTCTAAGTTCCCTCATGTCATGGAGTTCAACTACGCCAAACCACTTTGGCACGATCCCTGAGCGTGCCAGTGAATCGATCTGTGCGAGTCGCAGGACTGCCTGTAGTAGGTCGTTGCTTAGGTCTCCGTGTTTCAAGTAGTCCGCATGTGCAAGTCTGGCTTGGTGAATGGCGCGTGTGGCTGTGTCAAGCGTTTTCTGTGCGGCAAGGAACTGCGTAGGCTTCTTCTGCTGTCGTGCCGAGAGTTTGCGCAGTCCTGTTTCGGCAACCCATTCTCGCGCAACTGCCAATGGAAACCGCCTCTGAAGATCAAAGCGCAAAAGATAATCAAATGCTGCGCCGATTAGAGGTGCGTTTGGCGATGAGGACGGCACAAGAGGGTGCGGACCGAAAGGTGGGATTCTGGGGAATTTAAGTAGGTGTTCGAGTCTGGGACCAAAATCTGGGTCGTGTAAAAACTTTGTCAGGCTCATTGTTCGTCTCGACAGATCGCCGGATTTGCCCTTTATGAGGTTGGTCCGCCCGTGTGACCTACGGCATTCGGACCATGTACTTCGGCTGCGCGCCGAAGAACATGAGCAATTTTTCGAAAACTAGGCACGCGCAGGCTTCCGATGGCGGGACTAATAAGGAACTGTTTGGGCTGGCCGTGCGGAAGTGCGGTTGGCAGGATTCCAGCCGACTGAAAAAGAGCTGCTCTTGCTCGTAGTGAAGTGTGGATAGTCCTGAGGAGCCATCCATCTAAGTGAATCAGCTGTGTCTCATCGTTGACAATTGGATAAAAACTCATGAGCCCCTTGTATCTCAGTTTGGGGATATCGCCTGTTAGGTTTTTCGCCAGCATCTCCTCTGTGAGGTCTCCGTACATGTAGCGCTGTATCTGGGCGATCGTTGTTTTGTAATCAAGATCGATGGTGGCTGTGACTCGGGCGGGTACGAACTGATTTTTGTGAGGTTGTTCGAGAAGGTTGGTGTAGATGAGTTTGGAGATGTGGTCTTTGATTCGAGTGGCGCTGCTCTTGCGGATGCCAATGGTCTGAGCGTTGACTCTGTAGCCAATGAACTCGACATATCTGGCGCTGTTAAGCTCAGTTGCTGCACCTTCATTTGTAAGTAACCTGATACCGGGGGATTTTTTCATATTGACTTCGACCCCCATTTCCTGTGCCGCCTCCGTAAGGACTATTACTGCGCGACAAAGTTCTGCATAGTCGTCAGACCAAACGATCGTGTCATCGGCATATCGGGCGAAGTCAACCCGTAGGTTCTCAAGACGTCGATCGAGGGGGTGTGCTGCAAGATTGGCAAGGAAGAGAGAAGTCGAAACTCCTTGCGGAATGCCGCGGGTTCGCGGTGGTTCGTGCTGATTGCTGTATTGGCCCGTTTGGTGAGTGCTGCATGTGTAGAACGCGCGAATGATTCGCCGCTCTTCGTCGGTTATGTAAAAACGTTTGTCGCAGAGTGTTCTTTCGAGATGTTCGTGTGAGATTGATTCGAAATACTTTCGAAAGTCGTACTCTGCGATGAAGATTCGAGGGTGGCCTGCGAAGCTTGAGGCTAGGTGGATGACTGCATCATGTACCGAGAGGTCGGTTCTGTAGGCAAATGACTTTGAGCTGAAGCGGCTTCTATTTTTCTTGAGTAGGCGCCGAAAGAGGATGCCTGCGACTGCCTGGTCGGCAACCTGGAAAACGGATACATCGCGCAAGGTTCCATCGCCTTTGGGGAATGCATAGCTGACTGCGGGCCTGGGGTGGTATTGCCTTGTTCTGATGGCCTTTTCGACGGCGTATGATATTGATTCGGCGTGCTTTCTGACGTGGTAAGGGTTGAATCCGTCGTCGTCACTCCAATATGCCGGCGTTTGAACTGTCTTGGTCCAGGGCACTCCTGAACGGTCTTGTCGTCGTTGTGTCTCTTCATGTAGATACAAGGCGTATCGCTGGTGGCGGGCAATGAGCTTTTGGGCTTCTTTTTGAATGGCTTTTAGGAATAGATTGCTCATCAGTCCTCTTAAAAAAGTGAGGCTGGCGAGCAGTGGTTTGCTCGCCAGCCTCGCCAACACCCTGTCGAAAAATTACCTTGTCAAGCATCCCTCATCGACTGAGGAAATTCCATCACAAGCCGAGTATGCCTACCCTGCTTGAGGATATGTCAGGCTGTTTATGCTCCCTTGGAGCACTTGTATTAGCGTAGGCCAGACTAGCTCTCCGAATCAACAGTGAACTCAGAATTTACAGTCCTGTTGAAGCGAAGTGGTAGTGGAGATCTTCTTTGAGATCGGCTCTTCGTTCGTTGGTACTGGGGAGTAGCGTCCAAGTGGCGTATTCATTTTTGCTGGAGGCGCAGGGGAGTTCCGTTCCATTGCAATGATGTGTTGAAATGTGGTTTATGGTGCGACCCCTGCGGTTTCGAGAAGGGTCTGAATCGGCCGGACCACTGTGCCCCCAATGTGCCCCTCCAGCGCGGTTTCAGGGGGGACCAGGGGGTACTGCACGGCACGAGCCGGGATGCCGATCCCGAGGAAAAACAAGGCGGTAGCGGGTAACTGCGCGTCCTGCTTGAGGTTTCCTACCGCCCTGCCCAGGGTTCGATCCCCGGCTCGTGCATGGACTCCGGGCGGCTCCCGGAGGAGGCTCGGGGGACGCACACCCGGTTTCCGGCAAGGTCTTCATGAACGCCACCTCGCGCCGCCGTTTCCTCCTTCAGTCGGGTCTTCTCGTGGCCGCCTCGGCCATCGGGTGTCGGCGCTCGGAGGCTCCCGCGGTCATCCTGCAGTCGCAACGCAATGTGGTGCAGACGCTTGAGGGCATCCCTGCGACGGACGGAGCCGGCGTTCGCTTGACGCGGGTCATCGGGCAGCCCGCGCTGCGGAACCTCGACCCGTTCCTCATGCTCGACCGGTTCCACTCCGATGACCCCGGGGCCTACATCAACGGCTTCCCGAATCACCCCCACCGGGGCTTCGAGACCGTCACAGTCATGCTCGAGGGGCGAATGCGCCACCGGGACAGCCGTGGCAACAGCGGGCTCATCGCCGGAGGTGGCTCGCAGTGGATGACCGCGGGCCGTGGTCTCATCCACTCGGAGATGCCGGAGCAGGTGCAGGGGTTGATGTCCGGCTTCCAGCTCTGGCTCAACCTCCCCGCGAAGGAGAAGATGTGCCCGCCGGCCTACCAGGACCACACGCCAGAGCAACTCGCGGAGGAGCGCCTGTCTCCCTCGGGGAGCCGTGCGCGTGTCATCGCGGGCAAGATGAACGGGCTCCAGGGCCCCGTGCGCGAGCGCCCCACGCAGCCGCTCTTGCTGACCTTGGCGCTCGAGGACGACCGTCCTTTCGAACTCGACACACCGTCGGGCCACACCGCCTTCGCCTTCGTGTCCACGGGCGAGGTCGACCTGGGACCTGAAGACACGTCGAAGCCGGTGCGCGAGGGCTCGCTGGCATTGCTCGGCCCGGGAAGCCGGCTTCGCGTGCGCGCGAGGAATCGCCGGAGCGAGTTGCTCATCGCCGCGGCGATGCCTCTGCGTGAGCCCATCGTCCAGTACGGCCCGTTCGTCATGAACACCCGCGAGGAAATCCAGCAGGCCTTTGACGACTATCGCGCGGGCGTGCTCGACCAGGGGTGATGGTCGTCAAGCCACGGCCGACTGGCCACAGAAGTCCAACACCTCCTCGAAGGGCCAGCCCTCCAGTGCGCCGAACAACTTGTGGCCGCCGAGCTTCGCTCGCGTGAGAGCGGGGCTGCTCAATCCGCAGAGGAACCTCGCGGCCTGCCTCGGATGCCCGAGTGACTCGGGATGTTTCGCGGCCAGGGCTCGGAAGCCCGCCACGTCGAGGCCCGCGGGCAGTGCCGGCCTCCGGCGCACCGCGGGAAGCACCTGGGCCTCTCCGGTCCGGCAGAAGGTGCAGTGCCCACACGGCTGCTCCCGCCGCTGACCGAAGTGGGCGACCAGCGCATTGGTCTGGCACCCCGCATGGGTGACGAGCTTCAGCACGTCCCGGACACGCGTGACCTCCTGGGCCTCGCGCTGCTGAAACCGCTGATGGAGGAGTGCCGTGAGCGCTGCTGCGTCCTCCTGGGGCCGCAGCCGTGTGAAGCGCTGACGCGGCTCGGAGACCTGGAGCAACACGAGCCCTTGTTCCTCGAGATATTCGATGGCCCGGACCACGCGCTCGCGGGGCTGCCGAAGCGAGCTCGCCACCTCGGCCGGGTCGAGCGAGTACCAGGTGCGTCCTTTCTTCGCCTGGGCAAACACGTCGCGCAGGAACTGCACCCGTTCGCCCTGGAAGCGCCCCACGAGCGCGTCAATGGGCATGAGCGGTTGCACCTTGTAGCCCGCGTAGTACGGCGTGCCTTGCCTCAACACGCCTTCGAGCTCCAGGTACGTCAGCGCCGTGCGTAGCACGAGCGGCCGCACATCATGCCGGGTGGACAGAGCAAACATGTCGACGCTCAGCTCGGGACCCAGGCCGAGCAACTCGGTCACCAGACTTTGAATGGCTTCCCGCGTGGGTGTGTCCCCGAGCGCGAAGTTCTCCAGGCTGGGGACGTCGTCCGGACACGCGAAGAGCTCCACCACCGATGGCGCTCCATCTCGCCCGGCTCGGCCGATTTCCTGGCTGTAGCTCTCCAGACCCTTGGGCAGGTTGTAGTGATACACGGCCCGTACATCCGCCTTGTCGATGCCCATCCCGAACGCGATGGTCGCCACGACGATGCCATTCGCGGAGGCCATCCAGGCTTCCTGCACCCGCTCACGGACCTCGGGCTCCAGTCCCGCATGGTACGCGCTGGCGGGGAGTCCTTCGGCGGAGAGGAACGCGGCCACACGCTCGGCGGTCTTCTGCTGCGTGACGTAGACGATGGTGGGGCCGGGCGCTCGGGAACCGAGCCGCCCGAGGAGGAGCGCGTCGCGGGCCTCGGCGTGAACCGGGGTCGTCTCCAGCGTGAGGTTCTGCCGGTAGAAACCCGTGACGACCGCGTTCTCCTCGGGGATGCCGAAGCCCTGGCAGATGTCTCGCACGACGGAGGGTGTCGCCGTGGCCGTGAGTGCGAGGATTCGCTCTGCCGACAAATCCCGCGCCGCCTTCGCCAGCTTCAGATAGTCCGGGCGGAAGTTGTGGCCCCATTCCGAGACACAGTGCGCCTCATCCACCGCGAACAAGGAAATGCGCAGCTCACGGAGCAGGGCGGTGAAGCGCTCGTTGTTGAAGCGCTCGGGCGCCACGTACAAGAGCTTGAGCGAACCATCGCGCAGCGCCTTTGTGACTTCGCGTGAGTCGTCCACCGACAGCGAGGCGTCCAGCCGCGCGGCACGAATGCCCTGTCGGGCCAGGGCGTCAATCTGGTCCTTCATCAGCGCGATCAGCGGGGAGACGACCACCGTGATGCCCTCCAGCAGCAGCGCCGGAAGCTGATAGCAGAGCGACTTGCCGCCACCTGTGGGGAACACCGCGAGCGCCGCGGCTTTCGGACCGAGCAGCGCATCGAGGACCTCACGCTGGCCAGGGCGGAAGTCCGTCAGTCCGAACCGCTCGCGCAGAACGGTATCGAGTGAGCTGTGTCGTGCGCCATCTGCCCCGTGCATGAAGCTCCTCCAACTCGCGAACTCCGGCAACCCACGCCCTCCATGGGCCCTGTCCAGCGACTCCGTCCCTGCTCACCGGGGGAAGAGCGTAGCCACGAAGTCCACGAAGACGCGAACGATGCGTGCCGCTGAATTGGCCACCATCGCCCATGCGGTATCGCCGGCTGGGGGATAGGCTGCGGCGCCATGACCTACCAACGCAATCCCGTGAAGGCGCCCCGTGTGTCGGGCCTGGCGCTCAAGGCTTTCGTGAACGCGCTCGAGAGCGGCGTCGGGTCGGTGATGCTGGACAAGCTGACGCGGGACAGCGGCATCGAGCGATGGCGTGAGCTCCCGGCGGGGGATGCGCCGCCGCTCCAGTTCCCGTTGCCCCAGGGCACCGCCGCCACGGAGCCGCAGACACCCACGGAGCAGGCCGCGCGTGCCATCGCCGCGTCCGCCAGTCCACCGGAGCGTGAGAGCGTCGCGGCCTATGTCCGCGCCTACCGCGAAGGCGCCACGGACCCGGTGGCCGTGGTGAATCGAATTCATGAGTCCATTGCCCGGATGGACAGTGGGAAGCAGCGCCTGGGCTTGTTCATCGCCCGCAAGCCGGACGAGGTGCACCGGGCCGCGGAGGCGTCCTCCGAGCGGCTGCGCGAGGGCCGTCCGCTGAGCGTGCTCGACGGCATTCCCGTCGTGCTGAAGGACGAGGTCGACCTGGCCGGGTTCCCCACCACGCTGGGCACGCGGTTCCGCACACAGGTGGCCGCCGCGGACTCGACGGTGGCGGCCCGGCTCAAGGCCGCGGGCGCCGTCATCCTCGGCAAGGCCAACATGAATGAGATTGGCATCAACCCCATCGGGTTGAATCCCCACCACGGCGCCGCTCGCAATCCCTGGGACACGGGCCGCATCACCGGTGGCAGCTCCAGTGCCTCCGCCGCCGCCGTGGCCGCGGGCCTGTGCCCCTTGAGCATCGGTGCCGACGGCGGTGGTTCCATCCGCATCCCCGCGGCCCTGTGCGGCATCGTGGGGCTCAAGGCGACGTGGGGCCGCATCCCGGAGACGGGCGTGCCCCCGCTGTGCTGGAACGTGGGCCACGTGGGGCCCATGGGGCTCACCGTGGACGATGTCGCCGCGGCGTATGCGGTGCTCGCGGGGCCGGATGGACATGACCTCGTCTCACAGGGACAGTCGGCGCATCACCTGTCTGGCTACGAGGATGATGGCCTGAGCGGCGTGCGGCTGGGCATCTGCTGGGACTACTTCGAGGACGCCGACACGGACGTCGTCGCCCGCTGCAAGGAAGCCGTGGCCGCGCTGTCGGCAGCGGGAGCGCGCGTGGTGGAGATTCCGCCTCCCGACCTCAACACCGTGCTGTGGACGCACAGCTGCATCATCCTGAGCGAGATGTCGGAGGTGATGCTTCCCCACGTGAAGGCGCATCCGTCGGAGTTCGGGCTCGACACGCGAACCAACCTGGCCATTGGCCGGCACTTCCGGGCCACGGACCTGGTGCATGCCCTGCGGCACCGGCACCGCCTGACGCGTGAGCTGCTCGCGCAGATGGCGGGCGTGGACGTCCTCGTCACGCCGACGACGGCCACCACGGCGCCCCTCATTCCGGAGGCGGCGCTTCCGGATGGCGAGTCGAACCTGCCTGTCGTCGATGCCCTGATGCGCTTCGTGCGCCTGGCCAACCTGACGGGTTTCCCCTCGCTGTCGGTGCCAGCCGGCTTCGACGAAGAGGGGCTCCCGGTGGGGGTCCAGCTCACAGGCCGCCCCTACGAGGAGCACCTGCTGCTGCGTCTGGGCCGCGTGGTGGAGCAGGCCTCCGAGTACCGCGTCCCGCCTGTTCATCTGCGCGCACTTCGGTGAACGCTGCGGATTGAAGGGCTGAAAAACAAGAAAAACGTGTAAGTGTGGCGCCGCGTGCTCGCGGGGCCACCCACGGGCCACGCACTCGACACAGCCCGCGTCACTCCGGGCGCCGCTCCCTGGCGTCCTCGCGCGGGCGGGAGGAATGGCTTCGTGCAACCCAGTAACTCCGCCGGTTCGCCGTTTCGTCGCTTCACCGCTCCGGCCGCGCTGATGCTCGCGGCGGCCCTCACGACTGCCTGTGGTCCCTCGGAGCCGCCCGCCCCGGTGGAGGCCGAGGCGCTCGGCAGTCGCACCGACGCGCTGACCGAGCTCGTCTCCAATGGCACCTTCAACGGCGGCACCGTGTCGCCCTGGTGGAGCGGCCCCAATACGCAGTCCCGTGTGGAGAACGCCCGCCTGCGGGTGGACGTGGGGGGCGGGACGGCCAACCCCTGGGACGCGTTGATTGGCCAGGATGACATTCCGCTGGTGAATGGCCGGGCGTACACGCTGTCCTTCACCGCTTCTGCTTCGGTGACGACGACGGTCCGGGTGACGGTGCAGTTGGAGAGCGCGCCGTACACCGCGCCGCTGGACCGGCAGATTACGTTGGACGGCACGTCACGGCGCTTCACGTTCCCCTTCACGTCGACGCTGGCCACGCAGGCGGGACAGGTCACCTTCCAGATGGGAGGCCGCGCGACGGGGTTCAGCGCGTTCATCGATGACATCTCGCTCACCACGGAGGACGGCGGCGGAGGTGGTGGGCCGCTGTCGATGACGAACGGCTTCTACATCGACCCGAACTCCAACCCCGCCAACTGGGTCCGGGCCAACAGCGGGGACTCGCGCGCTGCGCGCATCCAGTCCTCCATCGCGAACAACCTGGCCGCACGCTGGTTCGCCGCATGGAGCGGAGACATCACCACGGCGGTGTCCAGCTTCGTCTCGGCCGCGGACGCGGCGGACAAGCTTCCGGTGCTGGTGGCGTACAACATCCCTGGCCGGGACTGCGGGAGCCACTCGGGCGGAGGTGCGGGGTCGCCAGAGGCGTACCGGACGTGGATTTCGTCCTTCGCCGCCGCCATTGGCAACCGTCCCGCCGTCGTCATCATCGAGCCGGACGCCGTCGCCCAGCTCGACTGCCTGGCGAACGATGCCGAGCGGCAGACGCGCATCAGCCTGATTCGCTACGCCACCGAGCAGTTCAGGGATCGCGCGCCGAACACGTGGGCCTACCTGGACGCGGGCAACGCCTTGTGGATCAACGCCGACACCATGGCCCAGCGGCTGGAGAACATGGGCGTGCGCAACGTGCGAGGCTTCGCGCTCAACGTGTCGAACTTCTACACCACCGCGCAGTCGGCCTCGTACGCGGGCTCCGTCAACAGCTCGCTGAACAGTCGGTACGGCTACACCAGGCCCTTCGTGGTGGACACCAGCCGCAACGGCAATGGCTCCAACGGTGAGTGGTGCAACCCCGCCGGCCGGAAGATTGGCACGACGAACCAGGTGGGCGTGGGCGGCGCGGAGATGACCCTGTGGATCAAGGTCCCCGGAGACTCCGACGGCCAGTGCGGCGTTGCGCCCAACACACCCGCGGGCACGTTCATGCCGGACGTGGCCCTGCGGATGATTGACGGCCTCTGAGCGACGCACGGGGCGCCGCACGGACGTCAGTGCGGCGCCACCACCTCGGTGGAGGACACCGTCGTGGTGCGCGACACCTTGGGGAAGAACAGCCCCGCGGCGAAGGCGGCCACGGTGAAGGCGCAGATCAGCCAGAAGTTGATGCTCAGCCCGGTGCCCAGCGCGCCGCTCAGCGTCGCCAGCAGGTCCGCGGGCAGGTCCTGGCCATGGTCGGGGCTCATCAAGGCGTTGGCCGCCGAAATCGGCACCGTCGGGTCCTTGAGGAGCTGCGACACCATGACGCCGCCCATCAGCCCCACGCCAATGGCGCCGCCGATGGTGCGGAAGAACATGTTGCTGGCGGTGGCCACGCCGCGCAGCTCCCAGCCCACGCTGGTCTGCACGGCGATGAGCAGCGCGGTGGACGCGAAGCCCATGCCGATGCCGAACAGGCCCATGGCCACCTCCGGCAGCAGCTTGGGCGCCTGGGGCCCCAGGAGCAGCGCCATCAGGGACGTGCCCACCACCGTCAATCCCAGCCCGCCCACGATGAGCGGGCGGAAGCCCGTCTTGAGCAGCAGCTTCCCAGCGACGAGGGCCGCCAGCGGCCAGCCGACAATCATCGGCGTAATCATCCCGCCGGCCTCGGTGGGCGTTCCGCCCAGGACGCCCTGGACGAAGAGCGGAACGTAGGTGGTGGCCCCGAACATCGCCGCGGAGAAGAGCGCTCCCGCGATGGAGGAGATGACGATGGCCGGCACCTTGAAGATGGACATGGGGATGATGGGCTCAGCCACCTTGCGCTCCACCGCGACGAAGGCCGCGAGCAGCACGGCCGCCACGGGCAGGCCCCACAGATTCACGCCCACGCCTTGCACGCCGACGAGCAGCGCCACTACCCAGCCGGTGAGCAGCGCGGCGCCCGCGTAGTCCAGCTTCTGGGGCTTCCGCTCCACGCGCTCATGGAAGTAGCTCAGGAGCAGGATGAGGCAGCCCACGCCCACCGGGACGTTGATGAAGAAGACCCAGTGCCACGTGAGGTACTTCACGATGAAGCCACCGGTGATGGGTCCGATCAGGCCCGCGATGCCCCACACCGCGCTGAACGCGCCCTGGACCTTCGCGCGCTCCTCCAGCGTGTAGATGTCCCCGATGACGGTGAGCGCCACCGGCTGCATGGCGCCCGCGCCCAGGCCCTGGAGCGTCCGGAAGCCGATCAACATGGCCATGGACGTGGACAGGCCACTGGCGATGGAGCCTACGAGGAACAACACGATGCCGAACACGAGCACGGGCTTGCGGCCGTAGAGGTCCGCCAGCTTCCCGTAGATGGGCACGGTGATGGTGGAGGACAGCATGTACGCGGTGAAGACCCACGCGTAGTGCTGGATGCCGCCCAGCTCGCCCACCACCGTGGGCATGGCCGTGGAAACGACAGTGGCTTCCAAGGCGGCCATGAAGAGGCTCAAGGCCAGGGCCAAGGTGGTGAGGGGACGATGAGTGGTTCGCATGAAGACGCCGGCGCGGGAGAGGCCCTCCTTAACGGCTGCGGGCGGGGGTCGCCAGCAACAAGCGGCCTCACGCCCCGAGTGGCCACTCAGCGTGCGGGCGCACACGGACTCGGAAACGAACGAAGGGCCAACCCCCACGTGCGTGGGAGCTGGCCCCGGGGGCTTCACCCGTCGATTCGGGATTACAGGCCGCGCATCAGCTGGGCCTGGGCGAAGGCCGCCATCTGCTGGGCGTTGAAGCGGCCCTCGGCGATGTCGCCCACCGTCTTGGCGCCCGTGCGGACCGTCTCCACCATGTCCGCCAGCTTGCCCACGGTGCCAGCCTTGCCGAACATCGAGGCAACGCCACCCAGCGGACCGCCAGCGACCATGGACAGCCCGTTGTCGATGAACTTGTCGACGAACGGCTTGGCGAGCTGGCCGATGCCGAAGGGCATCTTGTCCAGCAGGCCGCCAATCATGCTCTTGAGGGGGCCGGTGATGGCGCTCATCGCCTTGTCGACCAGGCCGGACACCTGGCTCAGCGCGCTGCCAATCTTGCCGGCGATGCCGCCGATGCTGTTCGCCAGGCCGCCTACCGCCTTGCCGATGCCACCCAGCGCCTTGCCGATACCACCCAGCGCGCCCGCGATACCGCCCGCCGCCTTGCCCGCCGCGTTGGCCGCACCTGCAGCGGCGCTCCGGCCAGCATTGCTCGCGCCATTCGAGCCACGGCTACCGTTCGAACCACCTGCGCCGCCAACGGACATGGGGGAAACCTCTATGAAAGGGGTGAATGTAAGGATTGTCGGGGAGCGTGGGAGAAAGTTGCGTCAAATCCGTCTAAACGCGATCAGGCCCGCCCTTGGGCACGTGCTGGCGGAGCTTCTGGCTGGTCTCCTCGTCCACCTTCACGGGCTCCTGGCCCTCATCCCCCCGGAGTGACGGCTTGTTCGCGTCGTCCTGCTTCCCTTCGAAACCACTGTAATAGGACTTGGGCGGGCCAATGCCCAGCTCACCATTGGCGGCGGCGACGAAGAAGTTGGCGACGTCCTGGGTGGTCGGCGGGTTGTAGCCGGCGGCGCGCAGCTCCTCGTCCGGCGCAACGATGAGCGTTGGCTCCTTGTCCGGATTCTGGGCGTAGTCGAGGACCAGCTCGACGTAGGCCTCCAGCTCCATATCCAGGGACTTCGCGATGCGCTGGGTGTCTGGGTCCGCGAGCAGCTCGGCGCGGACATTCTCCACGGGGCGCTTCAGGCGGGGCTTCTGCTCGGACATGTCGGGGACTCCCGGAGGGCATAGAAAGCGGCTCTTCCGGCAGGTTAGCGTCCCCTGCAACGGTGGGCCACCTTGGACGCCCGGCCCTGCCCTGGGGCCGAGGTGAGGTGCACCGGCCGTCCTTAGCGTTGGCATTGAACCGTCGTTCGGGGGACCCGAAACCATGGCCAATGTCTGCGACCTCTGCCACCAGCGCCCGGCGACCACCCGAGTCACCCGCGTCATGGGGAACCGGAAGACCACCGAGTCCCTGTGTGACGTCTGTAGCAGCCAGCGCTCGCGCTTCGGCCGCATGGGCCTGGGCACGTCGCTCTTCGACCAGTTCTTCAGTGACTTTGGAGACGAGGACTTCGGGGGGCTGTCGCGTTCACTTCAACAGCCGGTGGAGCGGTACGACATCACCGAGGCCTTCTCCGATGAGACGCGGCGCGTATTGGAAGCGGCCTTCGAGGCGGCGCGAAGCGCGGGTGCGGCATCCATCGACACGGAGCACCTGCTGGTGGCGCTCGCGAAGGACCCGCTGGGCCGGACCGCCCTAAGCCGCATGAAGCTGGACCCGGCCCGCATCGCCGAGCGCGCCGAGTCCGAGATGCGCCGTGGGAAGCGCCCCATGGAGCGTCCCGAGCTGTCGCCGCATGCGAAGCGCGCCCTGGAGCTCGCGTACCAGGAGGCCTACGAGCTGGGACATTCCTATGTGGGGCCCGAACACGTGCTGCTGGGGTTGCTGCACGAAGGGGAAGGCCTGGCGTCGGAGATCCTGCGCGAGCAAGGGGCCCAGCACGGCAAGGCGCGCGCGGCCGTCGCGGAAGCGCTGGCACCTTCATCCGAGGCACGCCGGTCGCCCACGCCCACGCTGGACGAGTACTGCCGCGACCTGACGAGCCTGGCCTCGGAAGGGAAGCTGGACCCGGTGGTGGGGCGGGCCAACGAAATCGAGACCACGCTCGAAATCCTCTCGCGTCGCACGAAGAACAACCCCGTGCTCATTGGTGAGCCGGGCGTGGGCAAGACGGCCATCGTGGAGGGCATTGCCCAGCGCATCATCTCCGCCGCGGTCCCGGACACGCTGCGCGACAAGCGCGTGCTGCAACTGGACCTGTCCGGCCTGCTCGCGGGCAGCAAGTACCGCGGCGAGTTCGAGGAGCGGCTGAAGAAGGTCATGGACGAGGTGAAGTCGCACAGCGAGGACATCGTCCTCTTCATCGACGAGATTCACACCATCGTCGGGGCGGGCGCGGCGGAGGGAGCCATGGATGCGGGCAACATGCTCAAGCCCTCCCTGGCGCGCGGCGAGCTGCACGTCATCGGCGCGACGACGTTGGACGAATACCGCAAGCGCATCGAGAAGGATGCCGCGCTCGAACGCCGCTTCCAGCCCGTGGTCGTCCCGGAGCCGACGGCCGAGCAGGCCATTGAGATTCTGCGAGGACTCAAGGACCGCTACGAATCCCACCACCGCGTGCGCATCGCGGACGAGGCGCTGGTGGCGGCGGTGGAGCTGTCGGACCGTTACGTCACAGGACGCTTCCTGCCGGACAAGGCCATCGACCTGGTGGACCAGGCGGCGGCCCGCGTGCGCTTGCGGCTCACGCTGCCACCGGAGCGACTGGTGAACGCCGAGCATGAGGTGGTGAAGGTGAAGCGCTCGCTCGACGAGGCACGCGGCCGGAAGGCGGGGCCGCGCATCCAGGAGCTGGAATCGAAGCTGAGCGCCGCCGAGCGCGAGGTCCAGAGCGCGCAGAAGGAGCGCCGCACGCAGAAGTCCGGTGAGACGCCAGAGGTCCGCGCCGAGGACGTGGCGGAGGTGCTGTCGCGCATGACGGGCATCCCCGTGACGCAGATGACGGAGGACGAGCGCAAGAAGCTGCTGGAGCTGGAGTCGCGGCTGCATGAGCGCGTCATCGGTCAGGACGAGGCCATCCGCGTGTTGTCCCAGGCCATCCGGCGGGCGAGGGCGGGGCTCAAGGACGAGTCGCGCCCCATCGGCTCCTTCCTCTTCCTGGGCCCCACGGGGGTGGGCAAGACGGAGCTGGCGAAGACACTGGCGGAGCTGCTCTTCGGTGACGAGAAGGCGCTCATCCGCTTCGACATGAGTGAGTACATGGAGAAGCACACCGTGAGCCGGCTGGTGGGCGCGCCGCCGGGCTATGTCGGCTATGAGGAGGGCGGGCAGCTCACCGAGGCCGTGCGGCGGCGGCCCTACTCCGTGCTCCTCTTCGACGAGGTGGAGAAGGCCCACCCCGACGTGTTCCACATGCTGCTCCAGGTGCTGGATGACGGGCGGCTCACGGACGCGCAGGGCACGGTGGTGAACTTCAAGAACACCGTCATCATCGGCACCAGCAACCTGGGTTCGCACCTCATCCAGGAGTCCACTGCGCGCAAGGAACCGCAGGAGCGCATGCGGGAGCGCGTCATGGGCGTGCTCAAGGGGCACTTCCCGCCCGAGTTCCTCAACCGCATCGACGAGACGGTGGTCTTCGAGCCGCTCAACCGCGCGCAGCTGCGCGCCATCGTGGACCTGATGCTGGAGAAGACGCGCCGCCTGCTGCACGGCCAGGGCATCGAGCTGGAGGTGACGCCCGCGGCGCTGGAGGCGCTGGTGGACAAGGGATGGGACCCAACCTTCGGCGCGCGTCCGCTGCGGCGTGAAATCCAGCGCGCCATCGAGGCGCCGCTCGCGGAGAAGCTCATCTCGGGCGACATCCATGAGAACAGCCGCGTGAGTGCGGACTTCAAGGATGGAAAATTCCGGTTCGCTGAAGTGGAAGCCGCTGAGGCGGAAGGCGAGCAGGCTGCAGCGAGTGCCGTTCACTGAACCGTCACGTGTGGGGTCATCCTGGCCCCCGAACATTCGCCTTGTAGTTGGTACGGACATGCCGGAGCCTTGGCGTGATGCAGCCATCTCTTCCGGTCATGGCCTCGCTCTCCGCCCTCCTGCTGGTGGGAGGGTGCAAGCGGGAGCCCGATGCCGCGGCGGCGCAGATTCCCGCGCTGCCCGAGGTTGCCCCCAACGCGTTGCGACCCGTGGAAGCCTTCGCGGCCATCTTGGACCGGCAGGAGCGCTCCCGCGCGCTCTTCCTGGAGGCCAGCCGCGTCTTCTTCCACCCGCGGTGCGCGAACTGTCACCCGGCGGGTGACAGCCCGCTGCAAGGTGACGACGGCCAGCTTCATGATCCGCCCGTGGTGCGCGGTCCCGAGGACCAGGGCGTGGTGGGCATGGAGTGCATCAGCTGCCACCAGGACAAGAACCAGGACCTGACACGCGTGCCCGGCGCGCCGAAGTGGCATGTCGCCCCCATCGAAATGGCGTGGGTGGGGAAGAGTCCTCGTGAGGTGTGCGAGCAGCTCAAGGACATGAAGCGCAACGGCGGCAAGACGCCCGAGCAGATGATTGAACACAACGCCCACGACGCATTGGTGGCCTGGGGATGGAACCCGGGCTCGGGGCGTGAGCCCGCTCCGGGGACGCAGGCGCAGTTCGGCGCCATCGTCGCGGCCTGGGTGGAGACGGGCTCGGAGTGCCCGAGCGAGGAGGCACGGCCGTGACGGTTCGCGTTCGCATCAACGGTGAGGAGAAGGAGCTGGACGTCGACCCGGAGATGCCGCTGCTGTGGGCGGTGCGGGACGTGCTCGGGCTCACCGGCACGAAGTACGGCTGCGGCCAGGCGCTGTGTGGCTCGTGCACCGTCCACCTCGACGGGCTGCCGGTCCGCGCGTGCGTGACACCCGTCCGCCGCGCGGAGGGGCACTCGGTGACGACCATCGAAGGGCTGTCGCCCGACGGCAACCACCCGCTGCAGAAGGCCTGGGTGGAGCTGGGTGTGCCGCAGTGTGGCTTCTGTCAGGCGGGGCAGATCATGTGCGCGGCGGCGCTGCTGGCGAAGAAGCCGCGGCCGTCCGACAAGGAGATCGACCAGTCGCTCGCAGGCAACCTCTGCCGGTGTGGGACGTACACGCGAATCCGCTCGGCCGTGAAGAAGGCCGCGGGCATGTCCGAGGAGTGACGAGGCCGCCATGACGAAGCTGCTCACGTTGATTAGCCGGCGCTCGTTCCTGGAAGGGCTGAATCTGTCGGTGGGAGGGCTCGCCCTGGGTGTCTTCTCCGGGGGCCTGGCCGCGGCGGCCAGTGATGCCTCCACGGCGAAGGGCGCTCCGGGGTTGAACCCGAACGTGTTCGTTCACGTGGCTCCAGATGGAGCGGTCACCATCGTCTGTGCCCGCTCGGAGATGGGGCAGGGCGTGCGCAGCTCGCTGCCAGTGCTCGTCGCCGATGAGATGGGCGCGGACATGGCGCGGGTGACGGTGGCCCAGGCTGACGGTGACAAGGTCTATGGCGACCAGAACACGGACGGCTCCAGCAGCGTGCGGGGGGTGTACGACGACATCCGCCGCATGGGTGCCACCGCTCGGGTGATGCTGGTGGCCGCCGCCGCCCGCCGCTGGAAGGTGAAGCCGGAGGCGTGCGAGGCCCGCGACCACGCGGTGTTCCTCCGCGACGGCAAGCGCTCGCTGGGTTTTGGCGAACTGGTGGCCGATGCGTCGAGGCTGCCCATCCCGAAGGCGAAGGACGTCAAGCTGCGGCCGAAGAGTGAGCTGCGGATGGCGGGCCGGCCCATGCCGCTGCTGGATGGCCCGGCCTATGTGACGGGAACCGCGGTGTTCGGCGCCGACATCCGTCTGCCGGGCATGCTCATCGCGGTGGTGGCGCGCCCGCCCGTCGTGGGCGGCAAGGTCGTTCGCTTCGACGCGACCCGCGCGCTCGCGGTGCCCGGGGTGAAGAAGGTTCTCGAGCTGCCCGCGCCGAAGCCGCCCTACACGTTCCAGTTCTGGGGCGGCGTCGCGGTGCTCGCGGAGAACACCTGGGCGGCGCTGCGCGGGCGCGAGGCCCTGGACATCACATGGGAGGACGGGCCGAACGCCTCCTATGACTCGACGACGTACCGGGAGCAACTGACGGCGTCGATTCGCGAGCCGGGGACGGTGGCGCGCAACGTCGGCGACATTGACGCGGCGCTCGCTTCGGCCGCCCGCGTCATCCAGGCCGAGTACCACGTCCCCCACCAGTCCCACGTGCCCATGGAGCCTCCCGTGGCCCTGGCGCGGGTGGAGAACGGGACGTGTGAGGTCTGGGCGCCCACGCAGCATCCGCAGGCCGCGCGCAGCGTGGCGGCGGCGACGGCGGAGCTGCCGGAGGAGAAGGTCCAGGTTCACGTCACGTTCCTGGGCGGAGGTTTCGGCCGCAAGTCCAAGGCGGACTTCATCGCCGAGGTGGTGTGGCTTGCGAAGGAAGCGGGCGTTCCGGTGCGCGTGCAATGGACGCGCGAGGACGACGTCCGGCACGACTACTACCACCCCGTCAGCGCGCAGCAGCTCACCGCTGGGCTGGATGCCTCCGGCAAGGTCATCGCGTGGCGGCACCGCACCGCGTTCCCGCCCATCGCGTCCACCTTCGGGCAGGCCACTCGGCCCAGCCCGTCGGACCTCCAGCAGGGCGTGCTCGACCTGGCGCTCTCCGTGCCCAACGTCCGGGCGGAGACCTGCGAGGCGCCTCCGCACGTGCGCATCGGCTGGCTCCGGTCCGTCTACAACATCTTCCACGCCTTCTCCGTGAACGCGTTCGTGGACGAGCTGGCGCACCTTCGTGGCACGGACTCGCGCGACATGCTCCTGGAGGTGCTCGGGCCGCCGCGCAAGGCGTCGCTCCAGGAGCTGGGCATCACCGCGCTGCGGAACTACGGCGCGTCGGTGGAGGACCACCCCGTGGACGCGGGGCGCTTGCGCGGCGTCATCGAGCGCGTGACGGCGATGTCCGGCTGGGACGCGCGCAAGGCGAATGGCCGGGCGCTGGGGCTCGCCGCGCACCGCAGCTTCCTCAGCTACGTGGCCGTGGTGGCCTCGGTGATCAAGGACGAGCAGGGACGCATCCGTGTCGACGAGGCGTGGGTGTCGGTGGATGCCGGGACGATTCTCAATCCGGAACGCGTGCGCTCACAGATGGAGGGCTCCATCATCTTCGGCATGAACATCGCGTTGCATGGCGCCGTCACCATGAAGGGCGGCGTGCCGGAGCAGTCGAACTTCCGCGACCTCAAGCTGGTGCGCATCGGCGAGGCGCCGCGGAAGATTCATGTCGACATCGTTCCGAGTGAGCTGCCGTCCGGGGGCATTGGCGAGCCCGGCGTGCCTCCGGTGGCGCCCGCCATCATCAACGCCATCTTCGCGCTCACGGGCACGCGCATCCGTGAGCTGCCGGTGTCCCGCACGCTGGCAGTCTGAGTGTCACGTCCGGTGCCTGGGGTGTGTTTCCAGGCACCGGGACGGCGCGCCTCGGATTTCGGGCACAGGCTGCGTCAGGCACTCCACCGCAGGCACTCAGCACGCCCAGCGGAATGATCCACGGGAGTGCTCCCTTCCGGCTCCGACGCATCGTTCCGACCTCATTGAGAAGGCGGAGGCGCGGGGGCTTGGGCGTCTTCACTTCGGGTGTGGGTCATTCGCAGGCCACGGCGTTCCGTTGACGTCGTGTAGGGCAGGTTTTCTCGTGGGTACACCAGACCCCTGCCATTGGAACAACAACCCGCCAATCTATTGGCAGGTGTGATGACAGGTGGGCGGAGCACCTGTATCCAGGGGGCATGACGCAGAGCACGCCAGAAGGTGTGGACGCGCGCGGCTTCCGGGATGCCATGGCCCGGTGGGCCAGCGGCGTGGCCGTGGTGGCGATACAGGACACCGATGGACTGCGGGCGACGACGGTGAGCTCCTTCAGTTCCCTGTCGCTGGACCCGCCGCTGGTGGTGGTGGCGTTGTCGGAGGCGTCCCGCACCTTGAAGCGGGTGGAAGCCTCCGGCGTCTTCACGCTCAGCATCCTGTCCGCTGCACAACGTTCCATCTCCGTGCAGTGCGCGAAGGGTGAGCTGGATGCGCAGCTCTTCGACGCGGACGCCTTCGTGCGAGACAGCCTGGTGGGGCTGTCATGCCAGGTCCATGGCCTGCACCGTTACGGTGACCACACGCTGATTGTCGGCCGCGTCACACGTCTTCATGAGGGACGTCCGCAGGAGCCCCTTCTTTATTGGGCGCGGGGCTATCGAACCGTGACCTCTCTGCCGCCGTCTGATAGCGATGGCGGCTGACCTCTCACACCGAAAGGAAACGACCATGCCGTTCACGTTGCCTGATCTGCCTTACAAGAAGGACGCCCTCGCGCCGCACATGAGCGCGGAGACGCTCGAGTTCCACCACGACAAGCACCACGCCGCTTACGTCAACAACCTGAACAAGCTCCTGGACGGCAAGCCGGAGGCGAACAAGTCGTTGGAGGAGGTCATCCTCAACAGCGACGGTGGCGTGTTCAACAACGCCGCGCAGGTGTGGAACCACACCTTCTTCTGGCAGTGCATGAAGCCCGCTGGCGGCGGCAAGCCGACGGGTGAGCTCGCGGCGGCCATCGACCGTGACTTCGGCTCCTTCGAGAAGTTCAAGGAGGAGTTCTCCACCGCCGCGGCCACGCAGTTCGGCTCGGGCTGGGCCTGGCTGGTGCTGGAGGGCGGCAAGCTCAAGGTCACCAAGACGGGCAACGCGGACCTGCCGATGAAGCACGGCCAGAAGGCCCTGCTGACCATCGACGTGTGGGAGCACGCGTATTACATCGACTACCGGAACGCGCGTCCGAAGTTCATCGAGACGTTCCTGACGCACCTGGTGAACTGGGACTTCGTGGCCCAGAACTTCAAGGGCTAGGTCGCACCGCACGGCGTTCATCGCTGGCCTGGGCGGCCTCGGAGGTCATTCGAGGCCGCTCAACGCAATCCGCCCCTCAGCTCCCACGCGGAGCACCACCTGGGGCGGAGCGCTGGTGGCCTGAGCCGCCAACCACCGCGCCAGGGGCGCGACCACCTGTTGCTCCACGGCGCGCTTGAGAGGCCTGGCCCCATAGCGTGCGTCGAAGCCGGTGCGCGCCAGGTGCTTCACCACGTCCTCGCCGAAGGTCACCTTCACGCCCCGGCGGCTGAGCCCCTCGCGAGAGAGGGCCGCCTCCAACGTGCGCCGGGCGAGTGATTCAATGACGTCCTCCGTGAGTGCGCGGTAGGGCACCACCCGGTCCAACCGGTTCAGCAGCTCCGGCCGGAAGAAGGCCGCCGCGGCCCCCAGGTAGTGCGCCGCCCGCTCCAGGGCGCCGCGCTCCCCGAAGCCCAGCGAGCGCCCCGCGGTGTCCGCGCCCAGGTTGCTGGTGAGCAGCACCACGGTGTTGCGGAAGCTGACGGTGCGGCCAGTGGCATCCGTGAGCCGGCCTTCGCCGAGCACCTGCAACAGCAGGTCATGGACGCCCGCATCCGCTTTTTCGATTTCGTCCAGCAGCACCACGCCGAAGGGCTGCTCGCGGACGCGCCGCGCCAGGCTGCCTTGTTGGCCTCCCGCTTCTCCCACCAGCCGGGTGGCGCTGCCAGGCGCGGCGTACTCCGCCATGTCGAAGCGCGCCAGCCGGGCCACGTCGCCAAACAGGTACTCCGCCAGCGCGAGCGCCGACTCCGTCTTGCCCACGCCGGTGGGACCCAGCAGCAGGAAGGCGCCCAGCGGACGCGAGGGGTCCGCCAGGCCCGTTTTCAGCGTGACGACCAGGTTGCGCAGGAGGAGCGTGGCCTCGCCCTGGCCCACCACGCGCTCGCGGAAGCGGCGGAGCAGGGCATCCGGGTCCAACCGGATGGCGGAGTCCACCAGCTCGAGCGGGTACCCGGTCCGGGTGCAGAAGGCCCGCGTCACCGAAGCGGCGCTTACTTCTCCGGTCGCGCCGGGCTCCGTGCTGGCGGCGCGCAGCAGGGACACCGCGCCTCCGGGCGAAGGGCCCGAGCCGAAGCGCTCCGTGAGTTCGCCAGCGCGGTCCAGCGCGTCGGGCGTGAAGCGCACCTTGCGAGCGCGGCCCACCCGATGCGAGGCCTGCTGAAGCGCGGTGCGTGCGGCCTGGGCCGAAAGGGGCGCCACGGCGATGTGCCGGAGCGATTGCAGGAACGCGGCGTGGGTCCGCTCCGCGCGGGCCACGTCCTCCGGTGTTGCCTCCAGGACGAGTGAGACCTCGCCACTTTCCAATGCAGGCAGCAGCTGACGCGCCACATCCAGCCCCGTGTCGCCGCTCCCCAGGGACAGCAGCTCCGACAGGCTGTCGAGGTGCAGCACGGCCCGGCGAACACGCAGGGCCTCCACCATGTGCTTCACACGCTCCTGCCACTGCCCCAGGTAGCGCATGCCCGCCATGATGCGGCCCCCGGAGGAGCTGAAGACCTCCAACCCGTGAAGCGGCGAACCCGTGGTGGCCGCCTCCGCGCGTTGCACGAGTTCATGAACCAGGGCCGTCTTGCCCACGGACGACGGGCCCACCAGGAGCACGCTGGCTCGGGTGCGCGAGGTGACGGCCTCCGCGAGCCGGGACACCTCCAGGTCCCGTTCCCAGGCGCGTTCCAGCAAACCCGCGCGGGCTTCCTCGTTGAGACACCGGCTGGCTTCCGCGAGCCCCGGTGGTGGCGCCTGGCGCCGCTGCGGCTTCGCGGCATCGAGCGCGCGGGCACGCGGCGTGTCCCGGAAGCGGACCGGCACCGACAGCGTCTCTACCTGTTCCTCGCCCACGTAGGCCAGCGAGTGCAGCCGGTCGAGCGACGCGAGATAGAGCTCGTGGCGGACCATCTCCTCGACGAAGGGCTCCAGGTCCGCCGCATCGTGCAGCGTGCCCTTGACGTCCACGCGGGGCACCCACACGCGTAGGGACTGGCGCGCCGGTGCTCCCTTGCGTGCGGTGCGGGCCTTCACCCCGTGCGTGAGCACGGTGAGGCGCAGGGGGACGGACAGCATCTTCCCGTCTTCGAGCGCGCGAACCGTCAGCGTCGTCTTCCGCTGGCGCAAATCGCTCCAGTGGGTCTCCTCGTCCCAGAGTTCTCCTCGCTTGAGGAGCCGCCCCACCACCGCCGCGATGTCAAGCCTCGCGGCGTGCAGCGTCGGCGCGAAGGCCGCCAGGTGCGGGTGGGTGAGGACGTGCGCCGCCACGCCCAGCCCGGGATAGGTGCGCACGAAGAGGTGGACATTCTTTTCCATGTCAGACGTGTCCCTGGCTGGGTTCCCGGAGCACCCTCGCGGCCCAGGCGAGCGCCTCCCTGGGGCGGCGTCCGCTCGCGACGTGCGAGAGTTCGGTCGAGTCGTGCGGCCGTCCAGTCGTGACACCCTCGCGGCCTCGCAGGATGACGTGGCTGGCCGCGCCCACTGACGCGGCGCCGCTCCTACGGGCATCGCGTTCGCGGACGACTGCCTCATCCCATGCCGCCATCACGCGCGGCACGTCTTCCAGATTCCCCACGTCTTCGGACAGGTGCTCCAGGCGGACCAGGACCTGTCGCGGCCCATCGCCATGGACGAGGTCCACCAGTGCATAGCCTCGAAGGGGCGCCAGCACCTCGCGCAGGCCGATGGCCGACATCCGCACGACGACACGCCGAAGCACCAGGTCCTCGGACCGCTCGTCTCCGGACCGGAACCACTCGGTGCGCCCGTCGGCATGGACGCCTTCCAGGTACATCGCCGACTCCCCGAGCGCGCTGGGGAGGGAGTGGGCCACGGTCCACACCGCGGATGGCGTCGCGTCGCCGAGCCCCTCCACCAACACCGTCACGACGTCCGTCCCCCGCGCCAGATGCGTGAGTTGATGTTCGACCCAGGCGGTCTCGTCGCGAAGGGCCAACACCCGGGGCTGTGCGCGGCGGAGCTGTTCTTCGTTCGAGACGTGCAGCGGGCGCTCCTCATACGTAGGGCGCTGCCGCAGGCCCAGGTGGCCCACGTGACTCGAGTGCGAAGTCAGCATCTGCTTCACGGTGGATGCAGGCGACTGCGCGTCCTGGAAGTCGCGCGGGACCAGCTCATAGTCGCGAATGTCCGTGGCCTCTAGTGCCAGCCGGTGCAGTCGCTCCGCCAGCTCTCCCGCCTCGGGCACCTCTTCCGTCATCAACGCCTCCAGCCGCGAGCCGGTCTCCTCGAGCAGGCGGGACACCTCCGCCAGGCTCCATGCAGAGGCCGGCCGCTCGGGTGCCCACGCAGGCGCGTTGACCAGCACCTCCACCGACACGCGCATGTCGTTGCCGTCCCGTAGCAGCTCCACGCGCGCCAGGTCGTCCGCGCTCCGCCGCACCAGATGGTGGGCCAGGGGCAACGTGAGGCGCTTCTCCAATGCGCGCTTGAGGGGGCGGGCTCCGTAGCGCGGGTCGTAGGCCTCCTCCACCAGCAGGTCCAGCAGGCGCGGCTCGACCTCCACCAGCACGTTGCCCTGCCGGATGCCATGGCGCGACAGCAGGGCTTCGAGCGCCAGGTCCACCACCACGCGCAGCGCGGCGGGCGTGAGCGGACGGAAGGGCACCACCCGGTCCAGGCGGTTGAAGAACTCCGGGCGGAACCAGGCACGCACGGCGGAGAGGTAGTGCGCCTCCGCGCTGTCCGCGGCACGGTGGAAGCCGGTGTGGGTGGCGGCCTCGCGAACGCCGAGGTTGCTCGTGAGCACGACGACAGACTGCCGGGCATCCACCGTGCGTCCCGCGCCGTCCGTCAGCCGTCCCTCACCAAGGAACTGGAGGAGGGCGTCAAACACGCGGGGATGGGCCTTCTCCACCTCGTCGAACAGCACCACGCAGAAGGGCTGGGTGCGCAGCGCGGTGGTCAGCTCACCGTCGGGCGCGCCGGACCGCCCGAGCAGCCGGGTGATGCTGGAGGACGTGACGAACTCCGACATGTCGAAACGGATGAGCCGCTGCTCTCCGCCGAAGAGCGTCCGCGCGAGCGCCTTCGCCGTCTCCGTCTTGCCCACGCCCGTGGGGCCCACGAAGAGGTAGGTGGCCAGGGGCTTGTCGGACGGCTGGAGCGCGGACTGCAACGTGAGGATGGCGTCCACCACGGCTTCCACGGCTTCGGGCTGGCCCGCCACCTGCCGCTGCATCTCCCATGTCAGCGCTTCGCGTTTCTTCGGCTGGGCGCTGCCCAGGACGAAGTCCGGGAGGCCCGTCTGCTCCCGCATCGCGTCGATGACGTCTCCCGACGAAAAGCGCCGGGTGCCCGAGGTGCTGACGCCCTGTCGGGCCATGACCCGGCGAAGCAGGCGGACGGCCTTGCCCGGGAACGCCTCGTGCGACACGAAGCGCTCCTGCAAGGTGAGCAGGGTCTCCAGCGCCAGCGGCGAGAGCCGGACCGCGCTGTCCGTGCCTTCCGCCTCCAGTTCTCGCACGGTGCCGAGGAGCGCGGGCAGCGTGGCACGCGCATTCAGCGCGGGGACGTGGATGACCCGGAAGAGCGAGGCGAGGGTGGGGGCTTCTTCCCGCACGCGCTCGAAGCGCTCGGGCGTGGACTCGGCGAGTACGGTGAGCTCGCCCCGGGCCATGTGGGGCTCCAGGAACTGCGCGACGTTGGTGCGCTCATTGCGCGTGCGGCCCGCGTAGACGAGCGAGGCCAGGTCGTCCACGTAGAGCAGGTCGCCGACCTCCATCAGCTCCTTCACCACGCCCCGCGCGCGGGCCTCCCACTGGCCCACGTACATCATGCCGGCGATGAACTGGTTGCCGTCCACGCGCCACACGTCGCGACGTACGCCCGCGGCGTCCTGCCGGGCGGTGAGCCGGCTCACCGCTTCATGAATCAGGGCCGTCTTGCCCGCGCCAGGTGGCCCCACCAGCACCAGCGCGGAGCCTTCGCGGCCTTCGAGCGCCTCCACGAGCTCGCGAACCAGCGCCTCCCGGCCAAAGCAACGCTCCAGCGTGCCGTCTCGGGCACCGTGGCTCAGGTTGCGCGCCACGGCCCGGAGCTCCACCAACGTGAGGCGCCGCCGGTTGCGGCGTTGCTCCCGCTGCTCTGGCGTTTCGGGCGCGGTGTCTTCCTTCTCCGGGTTCTTCGTCCGGCGGCGTCGCGCGGGCTGGGCCGGTCGCGGCGGCGTGCGCGGGAGGACGGAGGGGGCATAGGCATCCACCTCCAGGAGCTCCAGTTGCTCCCGGCCCTGGGCCCAGTGCGTGTCCAGGGAGTCCAGGTTGTGTTCCAGACACCAGGCCACCAGCCGTCGCGCGAGCGCCTGGGGCAGGTCCGCGGGCTGGTTCAGCGCGAAGCGCGCGGCGGGGAGCCGGGTGGGGGTGACAACCCAGAAGGTGTCACGGGGCCACTTCTCCAGCAGCACGGACATGGTGCCCTGGAGGACGACGCGCCGGTTCTTCTCCCGGTCCCTTCCTTCCGCATCGACGGCGACGCGCTTGAGGGCGAAGTGGGGTGGAAGTTGGTACTGCGCCACCTGGGAGGGCGACTCGCGCTCGAAGCGCTCCATGACGGCGAGCGCGAGTTCGTCTCGCAGCATGGAGAGGCTGGGCCCCACCTTGTGCAGCGCCGGGAAGAAGGCGGGCACCCAGGCCTCGACGAGCCGGCCGCTGTGCGGGGCCACCACGAAGGGAAGCTTCAGGTCCATGTCGTCAGTCCTCGTCCCGGCTGTTGAAGACGCGCCACTGCATCCAGGGCTCCAGCAGGGGCTCCAGGTCAGGCCCCTCCAGACCGAAGCGCTGCTGCACCCCGGTGCGAAGGTCCGTCAGCGTCCCCTGGCCGGAACCGCTGCCCGACAGGCGCACCTGACGGACCTCGTTTTTCGGCAACTGCTTCTGCAACGCCTCCCGGGAGGAGAGGTCGAAAAGCGAGAGGGGCCGCGGCTCGAAGTACGCATGCACCATCGAAATCTGACTGCCTTCGATGAAGCGATGCAGGCCGTGCTCGCCAGCGAGCAGCAGGGCGTGAGCGCCGCCCTTGACCTGAAGCGCATAGGCGACCGGCTGCACGACGAGCTTGTCGAAGGTCTCATCGTCGGCCCACCGCCATTGCGGCGGCGGAGGGGGGCGATGGGCCTTCTCGCCGGACTTGCGCTCGGGGACGGCGAGCAGGCCCCGCCGCTTCTCCATGGACGCCTTCTGGGCCCACCCCTCATAGGCCGCGGCGAGCATGCGGGCCTGCCTCCACGCGCCGCGACCTGGCACCAGGTAGAGGGTCGCGCCATGTGACGGGGGAAAGAGGGAGGAGTAGATGCGTTGCCGGATGCGCGCGAAGGCCGCCTTCACCTGGCTCACCTCGCGGCTCAGGGACTCCACCTGATCCACGGTCCTGGACAGGTGGGCCTCGAAGAGCAGGTCCTCGATGGCCTCCGCCTGCTGGGCGCACTCTCGAAGCGACTGTTCCAGCGCTCGCGCCTCCGACGACTTGCGCGAGTTTTCTTCGGCCAGTGCTCGCTCCTCCCAGTACGCGGTGTGCCGGGAGACCTTGTCGAAGACGGCCAGGACGCGGCGCAGGGAGTGCATGGGCGCGCAGCGGCTCCAACGCTGGACCTCCGCGCGCACGGTGGCTGCTTCCTCGAGGATCCGCTCGATGGCCTCCCGGCCGCCGCTCTCGGCGGCGCCGCCCAGGGACTCTGCGCGCAGCTCGAGTCCCGTGGTTCCCGCATCCACCGTGAGGCTCGCCGGCCCCATGCGGGGATGCGCCGCGAGCCAGTCCGCCACGGGGACCACCAGCTCGCGCTCCAGCGCGCGCTTCAAGGGGCGGGCGCCATACCGCGCGTCGAAGCCTCGCAGGGCCAGCCAGTCCTGGGCGGCGGGGGTGACCTCCAGCAGGGCATCGTGGAGCGAGAGGCCTGGACGGCGGCTCACTGCTTCGAGTTCGCGGACCACCAGCCGGCGCAGCAGCGGGGCGGACAGCGGCGAGAAGACGACCACGTCGTCCATGCGGTTGAACATCTCCGGCCGGAAGAAGCGCTGCACCTCGGAGAGGTAGTGCGCGCGCAGGGAGGCCAAGTCCGGGGCACCGCCCGACGCATCGAAGCCCACGCGGGCGCGCAGGGTGTCCGCGCCCAGGTTGCTGGTGAGGATGATGAGGGCGTTGCGGAAGTCCGTGAAGCGCCCGGAGGCATCGGTGAGGCGGCCTTCGCCCAAGACGCCCAGCAGCGCATCGTGAACGGCGGGGTGGGCCTTCTCCACCTCGTCCAGCAGCACCACGCAGAAGGGCTGCCGGCGCACCGCCGACGTGAGGTAGCCCGGCGTCTCCCCGTCTCCCATCAACCGCAGCAGGGCGTCCGGACCGGCGTACTCACCCATGTCCAGGCGGACCATGCGCTCCTTCGCACCGAAGAGCAGCTCCGCCAGCGCCTTGGACAGCTCCGTCTTGCCCACGCCGGTGGGGCCCACGAAGAGCAGCACCCCCAGCGGGCGCCGCACGTCCGACATGCCGGCCTTGAGGACGGATACCACCGAGGCCGCGCGCTCCACGGCGGCGTCCTGCCCCATCACCCGCGAGGCCAGGAAGTCGCGCACGTGTGCGGACGCCAGCGGCTGGTCGTCCCGGAGCAGGTGCTCGGGGATGCCGGACTCCGAGGCGAACTGGCGGATGGCCTCCAGCCGGGTGACGGAGGTGCGCGAGGCTTGGGCACACGACGCCAGCAGCCGGCGCACGAAGGCCACGGTGTTGCCCACCTGGGCTCCATAGGGAAGGAAGCGGCGGCACAGGAAGCGCGCCTCATCGAGCGCGTCGGGCTGGACCTGCATCGCGGCGGCCAAGGCGTCGTCCTCCGCCACCTTGGCGACGATGCGGCCGAGCGCGTCGGACGTGGGCTCCGCGACGCGCACCACCGAGAAGAGCCGGGCGAAGCTGGCGTTGCGCTGCTCCACCTGGGCCCAGGTCTCCTCCGTGGCCTCGGCCACGACGGCCACGTCACGCGCCGCGAGGAGCGGGAGCAGCAACTGGGCCACGTTCTGGTCACTGTGGGCGCT
Source organism: Myxococcus sp. AB056 (assembly GCF_006547365.1). Lineage (NCBI taxonomy): Bacteria > Pseudomonadati > Myxococcota > Myxococcia > Myxococcales > Myxococcaceae > Myxococcus > Myxococcus sp. AB056. Next base: position 60,378 of record NZ_VHLB01000036.1, read on the forward strand.
CTTGCCCGCGTCGAGGAGCTCCACGGCATGGCCCAGGGACAGCAGGGCCCGGGCCTCGGTGGCCTCACGGAAGGCGCGCAGCACCTGCTGCTGCCAGTCTCCGAAGAAGCCCTCGCCCGCGATGAGCCGGCTTCCGTCGAGGAAGTAGAACGGGCGGGCGCGCTCGGCCTCGGTGGCGGTGGGGGCGCGCAGCGACTGGGCGAGCGCGTGGAGCACCGACGTCTTGCCCACGCCCGAAGGCCCCACCAGGACCACCGGTTCGGCGTCCTTGGCCGCGAGCCGGGTCCGGAGCAGGGCGACCAGCGCATCCTGCTCGTAGGCCGCGTCGAGCTGCCCTTCTTGCGCGAGCCGGTGCCAGGCCACACCGACGCTGTCCAGGGTGGGCGTAGGCGGCGGCTTCGCGGGCGGCTCACCCGGGCCCCGATGCGCGGTGCGGCGGCGTGGCTCCCAGCTGTCCAGGTCCAGCGCCTCCGTGTCTTCGTCCTCGTCGTCCTCGCGCGTGTCGTCATCCAGGTCGGCGGGTGCGTCTGGAGGGCGCGGCGGTGGACGAATGTCCCGGTGCAGCTCGCGAGGCGTGAGGTCCGACAGGGCCACGGGGGTGGCCCGCACTTCGATTTCCAGCAGGGACTCAGGGCCATCCGGACGCAGGGCAAGGCGCTCCGCGTCGGACATTCCCTCCAGGCGATCTCCCAGCAGCTCCGAGGCCTCGGCGGGGAGTGTCTTGCCCTGGAACCAGTGGTGGCTGTTGAGGCGTGGCGCGTGGAGGCCCAGGAAGGCATTGAGCGTGGGAGCCACCACGGCGGAGAGCGTCAGCGGCGCGAAGTGATTCTCCTCGGCGCCCCAGACGGGAATCGCGGGCAGATCCACCGTTTCGAGCGTCCCTCCGGTGGGGGCGATGAACTCCGGCACGCGCCGTGGATGGACGCGGGAGATTTGGTCGTCCAGCGCGAGCGTCAGCTCCTCGGTGGCGGCCTCCAGCGAGTCCGCGTGCACCGCGAGACGGCGCAGCGCCAGCGGCGTGAGCGTCACCCGGCCGCTGACGTGCCGCTGCAACCAGCATTGAAAACGGAAGTTCATGGGTGAGGGCTCGGGTGAAAACGGTGCCGTGCGTGACGGCATGAGCTCTCGGGAGCTGACCGGACCCGCTCACGACGCGGGCTCGGCCTGACAGTCCGTCGGATTTGTCAGGGGACGAAGCGCCAGGGCACCGTCGCGGCGGGTGGAAAGGGAGCGGGGCGTTCGTGGAGGACTCGGGCGGTCGCGTTGACAGCGCCGCGGGTGCCGGGGCATCGTGTGGGGACTGATGACGCGCTCGACCCACCAGACGTGTTGCTGCTGTCCGGCATCCGCGGTGGGCGTCCGTCCGCCAGTGGCCTGAGTGCCCTGGCTGAGCTGTTTCCGGAAAGCCCACTGCCCGCGAGGGAGTGGGCTTTTGACTTTCTCGCGTGGCCCCCTGTTTCACCTCGAGGTCCCGCATGGAACGTCTCGCGCTGTTGCGCGCCAGGAACTGGATGCCGTTGGCCCTGCTGCTGTCCGTGGCGGGCTGTTCGCGCGCGTCCAGTGATGCGTCACCCGACGGGACGGTGACGTTGCTCAACGTCTCCTATGACCCCACGCGGGAGCTCTACGAGGACTTCAACGCGGCCTTCGCGAAGCACTGGGCGGCCACGCGTGGCCAGCAGGTGTCCATCCAGCAGTCCCACGGGGGCTCCGGCAAGCAGGCCCGGTCCGTCATCGAAGGACTGCGGGCGGACGTGGTGACGCTGGCGCTCGCGTACGACGTGGACATGCTGCACGAGAAGGCGCAGCTCCTTCCGGCGGACTGGCAGGCACGGCTGCCCCACAACAGCGCGCCGTACACGTCCACCATCGTCTTCGTGGTGCGCCAGGGCAATCCCAAGGCCATCCGTGACTGGGACGACCTGGTGCGCGAGGACGTCACCGTCATCACCCCGAACCCGAAGACGTCGGGCGGCGCGCGGTGGAACTACCTGGCCGCGTGGGGACAGGCGCTGAGAGGCGAGGGCGGTAGCGAGGCCCGGGCCCAGGCATACGTGGAGAAGCTGTTCCGCAACGTGCCGGTGCTCGACTCGGGCGCGAGGGGCGCCACCACCACCTTCGCCGAGCGGGGCCTGGGGGACGTGCTCCTCGCATGGGAGAACGAGGCCTTCCTCCTCCTCCGCGAGGTGGGGCAGGCGCGTTTCGAGGTCGTCATTCCCTCGGTGAGCATCCTCGCCGAGCCACCCGTCGCCGTGGTGGACCCCAACGTGGACCGCAAGGGCACCCGGGCCGTGGCGGAGGCGTACCTGGCGTACCTCTATTCGGAGGAGGGCCAGGAGATCGCGGCGCGGCACCACTTCCGGCCGCGCTCGGAGGTCGTGGCCGCGAGGCATGCGTCCGACTTCCCCGGTCTGAAGCGCCTCACGCTGGCGGAAGTCGCGGGCGACTGGCGGCGGGCGCAGGCCATGCACTTCGCCGACGGCGGCCTCTTCGACCGCATCTACGCGCCCCGCGCGGACTGAGGACACCCCGCCATGTCTCGTCCTACTCGCCACCGGGTGCTCCCGGGGTTCCGTCTGTCGCTGGGCTTCAGCTGGTTCTACCTGGGCCTCATCGTCCTCATTCCGCTCTCCAGCCTCTTCCTGCGGACCTTCTCCCTGAGCTGGGAGGAGTTCTGGGGCACCGTGACGACGCCGCGCGCGCTCGCCGCGTACCGGCTCAGCTTCGGGGCCTCGCTGGCCGCCGCGCTCGCCAACGTCGTCTTTGGCCTGCTGGTGGCGTGGGTGCTGGTGCGCTACCGCTTCCCCGGCCGCGACGTGCTGGAGTCCCTGGTGGACCTGCCCTTCGCGCTGCCCACCGCCGTGGCCGGGCTCACGCTCACGACGCTGTTCTCCGCGAAGGGGTGGTACGGCCAGTACCTCGAAGCGCTGGGACTCAAGGTGGCCTACACGTCCGTGGGCGTGGCCATCGCGCTGACCTTCATCGGGTTGCCCTTCGTGGTGCGCACCGTGCAACCCGTGCTGGAGGACATCGACGTGGACGTGGAGGAGGCCGCGGCCACGCTGGGCGCCTCTCCGTGGCAGACCTTCCGACGCGTCCTCTTTCCCGCGCTCTTCCCCGCGCTGCTCAGCGGCTTCACGCTGGCCTTCGCCCGCGCGCTGGGGGAGTACGGCTCCGTCGTCTTCATCTCCGGCAACATGCCGCTGCGCACGGAGATTGTCCCGCTGCTCATCATCACCCGACTGGAGCAGTTCGACTACGCGGGGGCGACGGCCATCGCCATCGTCATGCTGGGGGCGTCGTTCTCACTGCTGCTGGCCGTCAACCTGCTCCATCGCTGGAGCCAGCGCCGGCTGGAAGCCCGGCCGGGAGCGTGAGCGCCATGCATCCATCCACCCTCGTCTTGCGCCGAAGCGCACGCAGTCTGAGCGGCCCGGCGTTCGTCCGTTGGGGGCTCATCGGCGCGGCGGTGCTGCTGCTGGGCGTCTTCCTCATCGTCCCGCTGGTGGCCGTCTTCACCTTCGCCTTCCAGAAGGGCTGGGAGGCCTACGTCGCCGCCCTGACGCACCCGACGGCGCTGGCGGCCATGCGGCTGACGCTGCTGGCCGCGGCCATCGCCGTGCCCTTCAACCTCGCCTTCGGCCTGGCCGCGTCGTGGCTCATCGCGCGGTTCCAATTCCGGGGACGCTCGTTGTTGATGACGCTCATCGACCTGCCCTTCAGCGTGTCGCCCGTCATCGCGGGGCTCATCTTCGTGCTGCTCTTCGGCCGGCAGGGCTGGCTGGGGCCATGGCTCCTGGACCACGACGTCCGCGTCATCTTCGCCGTGCCCGGCATCGTCCTGGCCACGGTATTCATCACCTTCCCCTTCGTCGCGCGCGAGGTGCTGCCCGTGATGGAGGCCCAGGGCAGCGACGAAGAAGAGGCGGCGCTGACGCTGGGCGCGAGCGGCTGGCGCACCTTCCTGACCATCACGCTGCCGAAGGTGAAGTGGGGCGTGCTGTACGGCGTCATCCTCTGCAACGCGCGAGCAATGGGTGAGTTCGGCGCCGTGTCCGTGGTGTCCGGCCACGTGCGCGGAGTGACGACGACGCTGCCGCTGCACGCGGAGATTCTCTACAACGAGTACGACCTGGCCGGCGCGTTCGCCGTGGCGTCGCTGCTGACGCTGCTCGCGCTCGTGACGTTGGTGGTGAAGAAGTTCGTGGAGTGGAGGAGTCAGCCGTCATGAGCATCGTCGTCGAACAGCTCGCCCGCCGGTTCAATCGGGGTGGCAGTCCCGCCGTGTCCAAGGTGTCCTTCCAGGCCCCCGAGGGTGCCATCACCTCGCTGCTGGGACCGTCCGGCGCGGGCAAGTCCACGCTGCTGCGGCTCATCGCCGGGCTGGAGATTCCCGACGAGGGCCGTGTCCTCATCGACGGCGTGGACAGCACGCAGATGCCCGTGCAGCAGCGTGGCGTGGGGGTGGTCTTCCAGAGCTACGCGCTCTTCAAGCACCTCACGGTCCGGCAGAACGTGGCCTTTGGCCTGGAGGTCCGGCGCGTTCCCAAGGCGGAGCGCGAGGCCCGTGTGGAGGAGATGCTCCGCATGGTGCAACTGGAGCACCTGGGCGGCCGCTATCCCGGCCAGCTCTCTGGCGGGCAGCGGCAGCGCGTGGCCTTCGCGAGAGCCCTTGCCATCCGCCCCCGCGTGCTGCTGCTGGACGAGCCCTTCGGCGCGCTGGACACGCGGGTGCGCGAGGAGCTTCGGGAATGGCTCCATGCCCTGCACGAGCGCACGCGGCTGACGACGCTGCTGGTGACGCACGATCAGCAGGAGGCCTTGGAGATTTCCCAGCACGTGGTGGTGCTGAGCGAGGGCCGCGTGGCCCAGGCGGGCTCTCCCGCGGACATCTACGACCGGCCCGCGTCCCCCTTCGTCGCCTCATTCATTGGAGGCGCCAGCGTGCTGCGCGGCCACGTCCAGGCGGGCAGGGCGGCCATGGGGGCTTTGTCCGTGACGGCCCCCGCCGCCGCGCGCGAGGGCGAACCGGTGCATGCCTTTGTCCGTCCGCATGACATCAAGCTGGCGAAGGCAGTCGCGGGCGCGGCGAGCGCTTCCACCGCCACCAGCCGCGTCGAGCGGCTCAAACCAGTGGGAGGCTACGTGAAGGTGTTCCTCCGCCTGCCGAGCGGGGACGAAGTCACGGTGGAGGTACCGCGCTCGGAGTTCGACGCGCTGGGCGTGGCGGAGGGGGACTCCGTGCGCGCCGATGTCCGGTCCGCCACCGTCTTCGTGGGGGACTACTCCATCTAGGTGGGAAGTCTTGAAAATCTAATATTTCGGCTAAAGCAGCTTGTGTGATGAGTGAGGGCGGCTATGTCCCAGGGGGAACCCCCTGGAGCGAGACATGCACAAACGACACGCATTGCGTTCGATGTTGTGGGCCGCGAGCAGTCTGGCGTTGGTTGGCGGCTGTTCCCCGGAGCTGGACCTGTCCAATGCGGAAGCCCTTCCCCTGGTGACGCAGGAGCAGGGCGAGCGGGCCTATGACCCAGGACCGGGCTGGAACCTGGCGTGGCAGGACGACTTCACGGGCAACAGCCTCAACTCCGCCAACTGGACGGTGCTGACGAGCAACTTCGACCCTGTCACCAACAACTGCAACTTCGGCACGGGGGAGCTGGAGTACCCCCGCGCGCAGAACGTCACCGTCGCTGGCGGCAAGCTCATCCTCACCGCGCAGCGGACGGCGGACGCGCCGTTTGACTCACGCTGCGCGGGTTACGGGCCACGTTCGTACTACTCGGGCCGCATCCACTCGAAGGGCAAGGTGGAGCGCCGCTACGGCAAGCTGGTGGCGAGCATCAAGGTGCCGTCCGGCTATGGCATGTGGCCCGCGTTCTGGACGCTGGGCGCGAACATCTCCAACGTCGGGTGGCCCCGGAGCGGCGAAATCGACATCCTCGAGTGGCACTCCAACGACGCGTCATGGATGAAGTCCGCCGCGCACTGGTTCGCCAATGGCGCGCAGCAGAGCTGGGGCACGGGCGCGAACCGCGGGTACAGCATCGCGGACGGCTTCCACACGTACGAGGTGGAGTGGACGGCCAACCGGATGATCTTCCGCCTGGATGGCGAGATTCGCGGCAACGAGTTCGCCCACAACGAGGCGGCCTTCCAGCAAAACCACTACATCCTCCTGAACCTCGCCCTGGGCGGGAACTGGTACGGCCACCCGCACCCGGACGCCATCGCGCTGCCCTGGGGCCAGACGAAGACGATGGAGGTGGAGTGGGTGCGCTGGTACCAGCCGGGGAGCACGCCGCCGCCCGCGTCACTCACCAACGCCAGCTTCGAGAATGGCATGACGGGCTGGGCCACCTGGAGCCCCAACGGCACCGAGGCCGCGGACTTCAGCGAGACGTACAACGGGGGCCGCACCGGCGCCTATCACCTGACGCACTGGACGAACGGCACGCCCTTCGAGGTCTGGACGTACCAGCCGGTGTCGGGCCTCGCGTCGGGCACGTACAAGGTCCGCGCGTGGGTGCGAAAGAACGGCGGGTTCGACCTGTCGCGCCTCCAGGCCAAGACGTGTGGCGAGTGCTCGCCCGTGTTCACCGACCTGGGGAACCATGGCGACTGGACGATGGTGGAGACGCCGCCCATCTCCGTGACGGGAGGCTACCTGGAGCTGGGCTTCCACACCCGTGCCACGTCGGGCAACTCCGCCAGCTTCATCCACATGGATGACGTGGAGCTCATCCGCCTCTAGTCGCGGCGTGAGCCAGGGCTACAGCACCATTCGCCAGAACAGTCCGGCCAGGGTGGTGTAGCCCACCGCCGCGCGTTCCACGCGTCCCTCCGAGGAGATGAAGAACACGGTGGGGAAGCTGTTCACACGAAAGGCGGATTGAATGGCGTCGTCCCCGAGGAGCACCGGGTAGTCCACCTCGTGCTCCCGGGCGAAGCGCCGCACGGCCTCCTCGTCTTCGTAGGCCACGGCGACGGACACGACATGCGCGGAGTCCCCCGCGAGCTTGCGCAGCTGCGAGAGGTTGGAGGACTCCATTCCGCAGACGCCGCACCAGGGGGCCCAGAAGGCCAGGACCACCGGCTTGCCGCGGAGCGCGTCCAGCCGCACGGTGTCACCTGTCAGCGTCTGGAGGGTGAAGGCGGGCGCGGGTGTCCCCGCTCCGGGAAGGTTCCGGGCCTGCCACGCGGCCACCGCCGAGAAGAGGAGGGCGAACACGGCCAGGTCCACGCCCCATCGCACCCATCGCCGCTCCCGGGCACGGGCCCAGGTGGACTTCAGCCTCGCCAACATCCCCGCGCCGCCCTGCATGTGCATCCTTTCGATTCGGGACAGGCCACGGCCGCCCGGAAAGGGGCGGCCGTGCCTGCATCACATCATGTCAGCGCGGCGGCCTCGTCGGGCTGCCAGGCTGCGTCACGCAGCCGGGCGCCGTCCTGGCGCTGCGCGCGGCCCACCGCCCGCGTGACGGCGTTGCTGGCGCGCTCCAGCGTCCGGTCGATGGCCGCCAGCAGGTGGGTGTCCGAGGATTCGATGGCCAGCTCCCGCCCGTGTTCCAGGCGGAGTGCCACGCGGCACACCTGGTCCACGCCGCCCTTGGGGCCGTTGGCATCCTCCAGCCGCACGACGACTTCCTTCACCCTGTCGGACAGTCGGTCCAGGGCGAAGCGCACGCGACGCTCGGTGTAGGTTCGAAGGGTCTCTGTGAGGGGGATGTTCCGGGCTCGGATTTCGACTCGCATCCAGGACGCTCCTTCCGGGGCCCACCATGGGCCCACGCCTCTATCTCTGTCGTCGTGACGCTTTTGCCGCAAATAGGAAAAGCCCCCGTGAGCGCTTCGGAAAACCGAAGGTTCACGGGGGCCGGCGGCGGGGCCATGCGGCCCTGGAATCACGGGCCGCTGGACGTCGCGGCGCTGCCCGCGGGCTTCTTGGCAGCCGCCTTGGCGGGTGGGCTGGCCGCCTCCGGGGCCGCGGCGTCCGCGGGGGCCTTCTTCGCGGGCATGGCCCAGATGGGGGCCTCCGGCATCGCGCGGGCACCAATGCGCACCTGCTGCTCCACCATGCGCGACCACAGTGACGCCTTGTTGCCTACCAACGCATTGTTCGCCAGCTCCAGGGTCCGTGTGTCCTGTGCGCGACGGTAGAGGCGTGGGGCCACGTCCGGCTGGGCCGGGTCGGAGTCGCTCACCTGTACCTGTTCCTGCACGCTGATGCCCTCCTCCGCGAAGGTGAGGGTGGACGTCAGCTCGAACTTGCGGCGCAGCCCGTTGGGCAGCTCGAAGGTCATCTCCCGGGACAGGGGGAACCACGCGGCGCCCAGGCAGGCGCGGCTCGCGTTGGAGACGGACTCGCTGAAGAAGCGGTTGGTGCGCAGCGGCATGATGCGCGCGTGCCGGCGGCAGACCTCCTCGTCGCCGGAGGTGCACGCGTCACCCTCCGCGACGAGGATTTGCGTGCCCTTCACCTTCTCCAGGCGCAGCTTGGTGTGCTTCGCCATGGCGCGCAGCGAGCCCAGGGCCTCCACGCGGAAGCCCTGCTCGGTGCTCTCCACCAGGGCCACCGGGCCCAGGGCCTCGCCGTTGGTGAAGCGCCGCGTCTGCACCCAGACCAGCCGCTGGCCCGCCTGGAGCGTCTCCAGGACGAGGTCCTCCTCGGAGAGCTTCTCCGCGGGAGGCAGGGCCTGTGAGTCCGGACCGGCCTCCACGCACTCGTCCGCGGCCGGGTCCTGCCACCACACCGGGGCACCGGCGCAGTCCACGCTGGGGCGCGGGTTGGCGCCCGTGTCCTTGTCGTAGCCGTGGAGGAGTAGCGCGAACCAGGTGTCCGGCGTGGGGAACGAGCGCGCGTTGGGGCCCGCCTCGGCGAAGCACATCGACGGCTTGGGGACGGTGGCGCAGCCGGCCAGCAGCGACAGCGCGACGGCGGAGGCCTGAAGCGTTCGTTTCATGGATTCTCTCAGGCCTCGGCGAACCGGAGGTCCCAGTCGCCTCCCTCGGTCAGGGCCACATGCAGCTTCGGGGGCACCGCGCCGCTCACCAGGTGCTGCAGCAGCTCGCGGGACAGCGCCGGCATCAGCGAGCCCTGGAGAATCTGCTCCATGTTGCGCGCCCCCATCTCCGACTCCGTGCACCGGCGTGCAAGCTCGTCCAGCAGCTCTGGCGCCAGCGTCGTCTCCACGTTGTGCGCCGTGCGCAGCCGGCTCACCAGCTTGGCCAGCTTCATCTCGGCAATCTGGCGCATCACGTCGCGCTGCACCGGGCCGAAGGGGACGACCGTCATTCGAGCCAGCAGTGCCGGCTTGAAGTGCTGGCTGAGCGCGGGGCGAATCACCGACAGCACCTCATCGGAGGTGGGCTGCGCGCCGTCCTCGAACATCCGCATCACCAGGTCCGAGGCCAGGTTGCTGGTGAGGATGAGCACGGTGTTCTTGAAGTCCACCGCGCGGCCCTCGCCGTCCGTCAGCGAGCCCTTGTCGAACACCTGGTAGAAGAGGTTCATCACCTCCAGGTCGGCCTTCTCGCACTCGTCCAGCAGCACGACGGAGTAGGGCCGCTGACGCACGGCTTCCGTCAGCAGGCCGCCCTCGCCGTAGCCCACGTAGCCCGGCGGCGAGCCGATGAGCCGGCTCACCGTGTGCTTCTCCTGGAACTCGCTCATGTTGAGCGTCGTCATGAAGCGCTCGCCGCCATAGAGCGCGTCCGCCAGCGCCAGCGCCGTCTCCGTCTTGCCCACGCCGCTGGGGCCCACGAAGAGCATCACGCCAATGGGCGTGTCCGGGTTGCGGATGCCGGCCTGGGAGATGCGGATGATTTCCGCCACCTTCTTCAGCGCGGCCTCCTGGCCCCGCACCCGGCCCCGGAGCTTGTCCTCCAGGTTGAGCACCGACTCCAGCAGGTCGCTGCGCATCTTCCCCACGGGCACGCCCGTCCAGCCCGCCACCACCCGCGCGACGATGTCCGCGTCCACGTCCGCGTGTACCAGCGGCACCTCGCCGCGCGTGGCCGCCAGCTTCGCCGCCGCTTCGTCCACGGCCGCCTTCAGTGGCGCGGAGTCCGTGTCCGGGGCGGCTTCGCGCAGGGCCTTGCGGGCCTCCATCAGCGCCGCGACGGCCGTTCGCTCCGTCTCCCAGCGCGCATGCAGCGTGGCGCGTGCATCCACCGTGGCGCTCAGCTTCGCTTCGGCGGCCTCCAGGGACGTCTGTTCGTCCGGACCGCCCGTGCCCTCGGCGAGGTCGCGCTTGCGCGTGTCGCGCTCGCGCTCCAGCGCCGAAATCTCCTGGTCCAGTTGCACCAGCTCCTCGGGCCGGGTGGACAGCTCAATCTTCACGCGGGCCGCGGACGTGTCGAGCAGGTCCACCGCCTTGTCCGGGAGCTGCCGGCCGGAGATGTACCGGCTGGACAGGCGCACCGCGGCGGTGACGGCTTCGTCGCGGATGATGACGCCGTGGGCCGCTTCGTACGTGGGGCGCAGGCCACGCAGCATCAGCTCCGCGTCCTCCTCGCTGGGCTCCTCCACCTTGACCGGCTGGAAGCGCCGCTCCAGCGCGGCGTCCTTCTCGAAGTACTTCTTGTACTCGGCCCAGGTGGTGGCCGCGAGCGTGCGCAGTTCACCGCGCGCCAGCGCCGGCTTGAGCAGGTTGGACGCGTCCGTGCCGCCCTGCGAGCCGCCCGCGCCGATGATGGTGTGCGCCTCGTCGATGAACAGGATGATGGGGGTGGGGGAGGCCTTCACCTCGGAGATGACGGCCTTGAGGCGGTTCTCGAACTCGCCGCGCACGCCCGCGCCTGCCTGGAGCAGGCCCAGGTCCAGCCCCAGCAGCTCCACGTTCTTCAACGCGTCGGGCACCTCGCCCCGGACGATGGCCCAGGCCAGGCCCTCCACCAGCGCCGTCTTGCCCACGCCGGGCTCGCCCACGAGGATGGGGTTGTTCTTCCGGCGGCGGGAGAGGATGTCCACCATCTGCCGGATTTCGCGGTGCCGGCCGAAGATGGGGTCGATCTTCCCCTCGCGCACCCGGCTGGTGAAGGACGTGGCGAAGCGCTTGAGGGCTTCATCCCCGCGGCCGCTTGCGCCACCACCGGCCGCGCCTCCCGCGGCGCCACTGGCGGCGGCATCCGCGGAGGCGACCTCGACATTCTCGGGCGAGGGTCGCAGCACCACGTCCAGCGAGCTCATCAGCTCGTCGCGGCTGATGGCGTCCAGTTCGGGGAACAGCTCCGCGGTGTAGCGCGCGCGCCGGCTGACGAACTGGGCGAACAGCAGGCCCGAGCGCAGCCGCGTGGCGCCCTGCTCCACGGAAGCCAGGAGCCACGCTTCCTCGAACCACTGGAACAGCGTCTCGGAGAAGACGGGCCGGCCGGAGCTGCCCGCGCGCAGGCCTTGGAGGGCGCGCTCCATGCTGGCCAGCAGGTGGCGGCGGTCCACGCCGAACTGCTGGAGGATGCGCGCGACGTCCGAGTCCTCCGGCTCCAGCATCTGCACCAGCATGTGCTCCGGGACGATTTCGTAGAATCGTCCCGCGCTGGCCCGGGCCACGGCGGCCTCGAGCAGACGGGTAGAGGTGGGCGTCAGGCGACGGACGAGCGCTTTCGGATCGACGCGAATGGGAGCCCCCAAAAAGGAAAGCGGTGATGGACGGTATATCGGGCGCGCCCTGGCGGCGTAAATCCCCGCGCGCCGCGCCCGCCTGCTCTAACAACTCATTTCACCACGGGGACACTCATCTGCGTCTGCTGACTCAGGCCCAGCCACGTGTCCCGCCCGAGCTGACTCGGCTCCCGGCTGGAAAGCCGGAACTGGTGCTGCACGCCTTCGGTGAGCCCCAGCTCCAAATCGTACTCCAGGGGGTCCCTCACGAAGAGGGCCACCACCTCTCTCACCAGTGGCAGCAAGTCCCCTTCCTGCATCAGCCGCTTGTAGGCGCGCGGCGGCAGCGGCCGGATGTGGATTTGAATCTTCCCCGTCCGGTCGAAGGCCTTGCCGCCCAACAGCATGTTGCGCCCCAGCTGGTGGTTGGAGTGGCCCAGCCGTGCCCGGGCGTCGATGTCCACCCAGCGGCCCACGAACTGGCGCACCGACACGCGCGCGCCCTCCAGGTCGTCGCCCAGCACGTCCTCGAGCGCGACCTCCAACTGCTCGGACGTCCTCGCCCGGCTGGCCAGCAGCGGGGCGATCCGCAGCAGACGCCAGGTCGGCAGCGTGCCCTCCAGGGCCTTCTCGTAGGTGTCGAACCCGCCCAGCGCCAGCAGGCGCCGGGACCACTGGTCCGAGAAGGACGTGTCCGTCTCACTCGTGACGCGGTACTTCGACTCGATGCGGTACAGCAGCGACAGCAGCCGGTGGTGGAACAGGTCCAGGAACTCGCGCCGCACCGGGTGGTCCGGGTCCTCTTGCGCGACCTCCTCGGCCAGGTAATGGGGCAGGGGACTCACCGCGCCCGTCAGGCCCAGGAAGCGTGTCACCACCTCGAAGAGCGGCCGCTTCGAATACGGGTCCTCCGCCCGCACCGGCACCTGGTGGAGCGTCACGGACGACACGTCGCCCGAGGGGAACCCCAGGGACGGGTCGTGCCGGAAGCGAATCATCTCCTCGTTGACGGGCCCCGCGCCGCCCACGCGCGTGGCCTGCGACGTCAGCCGCTCCAGGAACGCCACCAGGGGAAAGAAGCCCACCCGGGGCGCCAGCTCGGCCAGCTTCTGGGCCGTCTCTACAAAAGCGTCTGGGAGCCGTTCCTCGGAAGCCACGCGAACTCCGTCTGCGAGGGGTGAAGCCGGATGCTCAGCTCGTTGAAGGAGTTGATGGTGACGTGGGAGGCGAGCAGTTCCTCCAGCACGGAACCGAAGAGGAACGAATCGCCCACGCCCATGAAGTTCTCTTCGTCCAGGTCCACGCGGGTGCGGTGACCCCGCAGCGGCGCGCCCTCCAGGAAGCGCGTCACCGGCTTCGTCTCCACCGCGCGGATGGCGTTGATGCGCAGGCGGCTGGCGCGCGCCGCCAGGTTGTCGGTGAGCGAATGGAAGTTGTACAGGTCCATCAGCCGCCGCAGCGCGGCCGCGTCCGCCAGCGAGTGCTGGTTGATGGCCAGGTGCGACAGGAGCCGCCAGTGCAATTCGGTGCCCAGCGGCGCGCGCGCGGGCCGGCTCACGGGGGAGATGTTCTTGAACTTCGCCTGCGTGGGGCTGGCGGAGGTGGACGCCGTCAAGTCACCCACCTGCAGCCGCGAGGGCAGCGAGCGGTTGGTGCACGTCAGGTCCATGGACAGCGCTTCCTCGGCGTTGACCTCCGGCGCGATGTTCCGCGGCGTCTCCAGCGTGATGTACGTGTCGATTCCTTCGTCCAGCGGCGAAGGCGCCCGGCGCAGCCGATAGAAGGACTGCTCGGCGTCCCCGCCCGCAGTGTGGGTGAACTCGTAGAAGGGCCGATAGACGCGCCGCTCGTTACGCCCGGCCTTCAGCCCCGTCACCGAGTCCACCGAGTAAATCTCCGCGTGGTTGGGGGGCAGGTCGGACGCGCGCAGCAGGTGCTCCCGGTCCAGCGTGCGGTGGAGGATGGGGTCCGCCGGCACGCTGAAGAGGTTCACCACGGGGGCGCAATGCAGCCGGAACATCTCCCGGTGGATGCGCGCATCCAGGGGCGGCGGCCGCTCCAGGTGGAAGGCAATCTCGAAGCGGTCCTCTTTCAGCCCGGCGGCGGCGTCCAGCCCGCGCACCTCGAAGAACAGGAACTTCTCCGGCAGCGTCAGGTACTCCTGGAGGTGCCGGTAGCCCTCGCTGGCGCGCGGCCAGGGCAGCAGCTTGAAGTCCCGGTGGAAGCCCACCGGTTGGATGGCATTCGCCGACAGCTTGATGCCATCACCCTGGCCAGACGCGCCGCGCACGCGCACCTGGCGGCAGTAGCGGAGCAGCCACAGCAGCACCACCGACGCGGCGGACAGGTCGGCGTGGATGAACAGGCGCAGGCCTTGCTCGCGGAACACCTCCGCGCGGCCCTGCTCCGTCGTCTGGAAATAGAGGCGCAGCACCGGCGCGGTGATGGACGACCGGTCCAGCAGCGCGTCGGTGAGCTGCACCGGCAGCAGGTCCACGTCCGTGGTGGTGCGGAAGACGCAACTGGTGCCGTCAATCGGCTGGGACGCCACCTCCGCCCCGGCGGCCAGCCGCGAGCGGCCGCGCAGCGCGCGCAGGTGCGGGGTGAACTCGACGATGGTGGAGGCCGGCAGCGGGCGCAGGTAGTGCGGCAGCAGCAGCTCGGTGAGCCCGTGCACCAGCTCCGGCACGTCGTCGTCCACGCGCTCGCGGATGCGGGCCGCGAGGAACGCGAAGCCCTCCAGCAGCCGCTCCACGTCCGGGTCCGCGCCGCGCTCCACCAACAGGCCCGCGACAGAGGGGTTGGCCAGCCCGAAGGCCCGTCCCATCTCCCGCAGGTACGACAGCTCGCTCAGGTAATACTTGCTGAACATCCTCGCCCTCCGCCACGCACCCCTGGATTCACCCGGCTCACCACAGGTCCACGCGTCCGCCCGGGTGCACCTGGGTATGGAAACGCACCATGCCTCGTCGATCCCGCGTGGCCAACTGGGCGGTGATGTCGAAGCGCAGCGCCGTCGGGTCCACCGGGTCCGCGTTGTAGTGCACCACCACGCCCCTCAGGCGCGGTTCGAACTCCTGGATGGCCTGCCGGATGGACTGCGTCATCCGCGGTATCGCCGACGGGTAGGAATGGACGATGTCGTTCAGGTCCAGGATGCCGTAGCCCGGTGAGGCCACCGACTCTCCCTTGCGCGTGTTGAGGAGGTTGCGCAGGTGCTCGGCGATGGATTCAACGACGTCGCCAGGCGGGGCGAGCGTGCCGTTGCCTTCAGCGATGCGCGACAACAAGCCTCGGGAGCCCATGGTTTTCCTTCAACAACGGAGTACCCCAACCCCCGGCCGCCCGCGGAGCCCACTTGCACGGACGGCCGGTGGAGGGACGGACATCAACGCTGGGTGTCCCAGGTGTCCTCGTGCGTGACGCCGCCCTGGGTGATGGTCCAGTTGATGGTGTGGAACACCAGCTGGATGGTCTCCATCGGGGGCAGGTTGGTGCTCGCCGGCACGAAGGAGTTCGGCACCGTCTGCTGGATGGCGTTGATGCGGGCCTTCTTGATGGACACCGTGTAGAACTGCTCGGTGGTGCCGTCGCCCGTCGGGTTCGGACGGAAGAACTTGAAGGTCGCGTCGATGACCTGGTTCTCGCAGAGGGCCTTCATCAGCAGCGGCGACGACTTGTCGATGCGCTTGGTGATTTCGATGCCCTCGTACTGGCGGCGGCCCGTCGCCAGACCCGAGCCGGCCTCGCGAGCGGTGAAGACCTTCTGGCTGTACGCAACGCACTCGATGGAATCCGCGCGGCCCAGGCTGGTCTGCGTGCTGTCGCCCTTGATGTCGCTGCCGTTCGCCTTCAGGTACAGGTGTACTGATTCAGCCATGACTTCAACCTCGTCGCTTTGCGCGCGTCCGCGCGCTGGTGGACCCAGGCTCACCCTGAGCCTGGGCTTGTTGGAGCCCCTAAACTAGCTGAAATGACCGACGCTGGGTGAAACGGGCTCTACTCCTTGTCCAGCTTGCCCACGAGGGACAAGGTGAACGACGCACCCATGTACTTGAAGTGGGGGCGCACCTGCAGGCTGCAGCGGTACCAGCCCGGCTGACCCTCCACATCCTCCACCACCACGCGCGCGGCGCGCAGCGGGCGGCGCGAGCGCACGGCGGGAGCAGGGTCGTCCATGTCGGAGATGTACTGGCTGAGCCAGTGATTGAGCTCGCGCTCCAGATCCGACTTCTCCTTCCAGCTTCCAATCTGCTCGCGCTGGAGCACTTTGATGTAGTGCGCCAGGCGGGTCATGATGAACATGTAGGGGAGCTGCGTGCCCAGGCGGTAGTTCGTCTCCGCCGCCTTGCCCTCCGGGGTGTTGCCGAAGAACCGGGGCTTCTGCGTGGAGTTGGCGCTGAAGAAGGCCGCGTTGTCGGAGTCCTTGCGGAACACCAGGCCGATGAAGCCCTCCTCGGAGAGCTCGAACTCGCGCCGCTCGGTGAGCATGACCTCGGTGGGAATCTTGGTCTGGATTTCCCCCATGGCCTCGTACTGGTGCAGCGGCAGGTTCTCCACCGCGCCGCCGGACTGGGGACCGATGATGTTCGGGCTCCAGCGGAACTTGGCGAACGAGTCCGCCACGCGGCTGGTGAGCGCCACGGAGGCGTGACCCCACAGGTAGCGCTCGTGGTGGCCCACGACGTCCTCGGTGAAGTTGAAGGCCTTCACCGGCACCGTCTTCTCACCGTAGGGCAGGCGCAGCAGGAAGCGCGGCAGCGCCAGGCCCACGTAGCGCGCGTCCTCGCTCTCACGGAACGAGTGCCACCGGGCGTACTGCGGACCCTCGAAGAGCGACTTGAGGTCCTTCAGGTCGGGCAGCTTGAGGAAGCTCTCCTCGCCAAACACTTCCGGCGCGGCATTGCCGATGAAGGGCGCGTGCGCCATGGCGGCCACGGAGGCGCACTTGCGGAGCAGCTCCATGTCCTGCGGGCCCACGTTGAAGTCGTAGTTGGCGGAGATGATGCCGTAGGGCTTGCCACCGAAGACGCCGTACTCGTTGGAGTACACGAGCTTGTACAGGCCGCTCTTGGTGACCTCGGGCGCGTCCTCGAAGTCCTTCTGCAGGTCTTCCTTGGAGGCGTTCAGCATCTCCACGCGGGTGTTCTCGCGGAAGTCGGTGCGGTCCACCATGAACTTCAACGAGCGCCACGAGGACTCCAGCTTCTGGAACTCCTTCGCGTGGAGGATTTCGTTGACCTGGGAGGACAGGCGCTTGTCGATTTCGGCAATCATCGCGTCGACGAGCGCCTTGTCCACGCGCTCCTCGGAGCGGTTGGGCGCCAGCATCTCGGTGATGAAGGCCTGCACGCCGCGCTTGGCGACTTCGTAACCCTCGTCCTTCGGCTTCAGCTTGGCCTCGGACAGGATTTCGTCGAGCAGGGACAGCGAGGCGTCATTGGCGACGCCCGTGGACTTCTGGGTCTGGGTCTCGTTGGCCATGGTGATTCGGTTCCCCCGGAAAGGGCTACTTGGTCTCTTCGGTCAGACCCAGTTCCTTGATGAGTGCCTTGCGTCCGTCCTCGTCGGCGAGCAGGGCCTGGAGCTTCTTGCGGAACGCCGGCAGGTTGCCCAGGGGGCCCTTGAGGGCGTTGAGCGCGCTGCGCAGCTCGAGCAGCTTCTTCAGCTCCGGCACCTGATTGACAACGCTCTCGGGCGAAAAGTCATTCAGGTTCTTGAACTGGAGCGACACGTTCATCGTGGCGTTCGGGTCCGCCGAAAGCTTGTCGGCGGCGGTCAGGGTGACCTTGAGGTTCTGCTGGGCCATGACTTCGTTGAAGTTGGCCTTGTCCACGTTGATGGGCGCGCGCTGCTCCAGCGGACGGGCGTCTTCCTGACCCGTGAAGTCCCCGAGCATCAGCACCTTCAGCGGCAGCTCCACCTGCTCCTGCGCATTGCCGGTGGCGGGCTTGTAGACGATGTTGACGCGCTCGGTAGGGGCGACGGAACTCTCTTTGCTCATCTGCGGCTTTCTCCTTGGGAACTGCGTAGAAGACGCGGGCGTCGCATGAGGGAGAGCTTCGCCGCGGTACGACGGGTGTCTTTCAAGCGCCGACGCGCAGCGTGGCGGAAGAGTCCAGCAACGCTAGACGACGATACCGGTTTCGAAATTTCACTGCCACCGGTCCAGACTCCTTTTCGGCGTCGGTGCGGGTTTGCAGCCACCCCTCCAGACACGCGGCGGCGAGCGCTGGCTCCCAGGTGTCGAGCGCGTGGGCGGAGACCTCTTCGTCCAGCGCTTCATAGACGGCGCGCGCGAGCGGCAACTGGCCCGCATTGGCACACAACCGCGCCAGCTCCAGCCGGGAGATGAATCGGGCGCGGCCGGTGCTGGCGACGGTGACGGCGGCCTGCAACCGGGTGACAGCTTCGTGGACGCGGCCTTCCTCCAGCAACGTGCGGGCTTCGGCTTCCAGCGCCGCGCTGTCGGCATGGACAGACGGGCCCAGCGACAGGGGCTCCAGCGACAGGGCCGTGGACACTGACGCCACGGCGGCGGAAGGGGCGGGTGGGGGCGCGCTCGCGCGGAGGACGTGGTCGCGCAGCCAGTCTCGGGTGGCGTCGTCCGTGAGCGGGCTTCCCAGGGTGGAGATGAGCGTCTCCACGCCGGTCATCCGGCGGAGCTGGATGGCCAATTCCTGTACCAGCGCGGTGCGCGCCCCGGCGTACGCGGCACCCAGTCCCTCCAGGGCGGTGGCGCTGTACCGGTGGAGCGTCAGCGTGAAGCGGTGGCGGGCCAGTGCCGACTCGGACTCGTCCAGCAGCTCGCCCCAGCGCTGGTTCTGCTCCAGGGTCTCCAGCTTGGTTTCCAGCAGGTCCGGCAGTGGGTGAATCTGGGTGCGGCCATTGCCATCCGTGGCGGGCGGCTGGGTCAGGTGCAGCCACAGGCCCATGCGGTTGAGGCGGTAGGAGAGCGGGTCCTCGGGGCTTGCCCGGCGAAGCGCTCCCGCGGCTCCCAGCAGCGCGCCGCCCACGGTGCGCAGGAAGTCGGTGATCGCCTCCACGCTGGACAGATCCGGCGCGGCGGACTCCACGCATG
>NZ_VHLB01000037.1:0-75794 GCF_006547365.1 Myxococcus sp. AB056
CCGCGGCCCCGCCCGGGCCCGTCACCTACTTCATGGAGCGGACCGACTCGGGTGACTACCGCCTCCGCGTCGTCCCCGTGGGGAGCAACGTCGACGCGGACACGGCCACGCTGAGCGAGCGCGGCTTCGTGCTCGACGGCCTGCAGGGCGCCACCCGCAACACCGCCACCCTGGTCCTGGAGCTGCCGAGAGATCCGGTGGGCACCGGTGACGCGTGGTCGCTCGGCACCGAGCTGATTCTCATGGAGGCGCTGGGGCCCCAGTTCCAGGCCGGCCAGCCCGAGCGGAGCAACCGCGTGAAGCTCGCCAGCCTGACGCCCGCCGACGGGGGCGAGCAGGTGGCCACGCTGGAGTACGACATCTCCGAGAAGCTGGCCGGCAAGGTCCGCGCGAAGGATGAGCCCGCCACCTCGCCCGCGCGCGCCGCGGAGGAAGACGCGGAGGCGGACGAGGCGGGACGCCCCCGGCCCCGGACCACGCCCGAATCCAGCGCCAGCGCCGAGGTGAGCATCACCGGCCGCGGCGAGTTCCTGGTGAAGGCCGGGCGGTGGCGCTCCTGGGAAGGCACCATCACGTCGGTGACGAAGGGCGGCTTCCCCGCCGCCGCGCTCCAGGTGCCCACCGGCGCCCTGAAGCTGCGCCTCACCGCGGTGGAATCGGCTCCCGCGCCAACGCCGACGGCCCAGCCACAGCAGTAGGCGGCCCGTCCGACTCGCGCACCATGCGCACCACGGCGTCCACCCAGGCCGGGTGGGCGTTGAGGGAGGGGACCAGCGTCAGCGACTCCCCTCCCGCCTCCAGGAACTGCTCCCGCGCGCGGAGGCCAATCTCCTCCAGCGTCTCCAGGCAGTCCGCCACGAAGGCCGGGCACATCACCGCCAGGCGCTTCACGCCCTTCTTCG
Source organism: Myxococcus sp. AB056 (assembly GCF_006547365.1). Taxonomy (NCBI): domain Bacteria; kingdom Pseudomonadati; phylum Myxococcota; class Myxococcia; order Myxococcales; family Myxococcaceae; genus Myxococcus; species Myxococcus sp. AB056. Next base: position 903 of record NZ_VHLB01000037.1, read on the forward strand.
CCAGCTCCGGCAACACCACGTCCGTGTACGGCTTCACCCACGGCGTGCGGCCCAACCGCGACTGGAAGGACACGCTCCACCCATCCGCCGGCAGGCCCAGCCGCTGGGCCAGCCCCCGCGCCGTCGCGTAGCTCTGCGCGCGGTAGCAGTGGCGGTTGGCGTCCGTCATGGCGTCACAGCATGAGGCGGTGGACAGGCAGTGCGTCCCCGTGGGGTCGCTCTTGCGCATGTGCCGCTCCGGCAGGCCATGAAAGCTGAAGAGGACGTAGTCGGCGCGCGCGTCGTCAATCACCGGCCGCGCCACGGCGGTGAAGGCATCCAGGAAGCCTGGGTGCTCGAAGAAGGCCGGTACCGCGCGCACGAAGGGCACGTCCCACGACTGGGCCAGCACCTCGTAGGTGCGCGCCAGCGAGGACGCGGTGGAGGACGCGGCCTCCTGCGGGTACAGCGGCAGCACGGTGAACTCCGACACGCCGCGCGCCTTGAGCGCCGCGATGCCGTCGGGGATGGAGGGCGAGCCATACCGCATGGCCAGCACCACCTCGTACTCCCCCGCCAGCCGCTCGGCCACCTGGGCCGCCAGGGCCTGGCTGTACACGAGCAGCGGCGAGCCCTCCTTCATCCAGATTTTGCGGTACGCCTCCGCGCTCTTCGCCGGACGCGTCGGGAGGATGATGAAGTTGAGCAGCGCCCAGCGACCCAGCGGGTGGATGTCGATGACGCGCGGGTCATTGAGGAACTCGCGCAGGTAGCGGCGCACGGGCCCCGTCTGCGGAGCATCCGGCGTCCCCAGGTTGACGAGCAGCAGCCCTCGCTTCGAAGTGGGCGTTGGCATCAGTGCAGGGAGTTGGGAAGAGTGAGCGCGAACTCGGCGATGCGCGCCTCGAAGTGCGCGCCGTCCGGCCGCACCATGTCATAGGTGCCGCGCATGGTGCCGAAGGGCGTGCGCAGCATGGCCCAGCTCGTGTACTCGAACCGCTCTCCGGGCCCCAGGTGGGGCTGGCGGCCCACCACGCCCTCGCCCCTCACCTCTTCCACCTTGCCCGTGGCATCGGTGATGACCCAATGGCGCGCCTTGAGCTGCGCCGGCGCGTCGCCCTCGTTGGCAATCTCCACCGTGTACATGAAGGCGAACTGCCCGGACTCCGGAGCGCTGCGCTCCGGCCAGTAGGCGGGCTTCACGGTGATGCGGATGCCGTCGGTGATGGCGCTGGAGGACATGCCCCCAGATTTGGCGGCAACGGCGGCCACTTGCAAGGAAAACGCTGGGTTGGAAGCCCCAGCGCCCTGCCTACGTCTTCGCGCTTTCCCGGTCCTGTCCCGGCTCCGGCTGCTTCGGCCACACCAGCGAGGCGACGATGGCCGCCACCAGCACGCCGGCAATCACGCCCAGGGAGATTCCGATGGGGACGTGGATGTCGAAGAAGGTGATGAGCATCTTCACGCCCACGAAGCCCAGAATCGCGCTCAGGCCCACCTTCAGGAAGTGGAACTTCTCCATCAGGCTGGCCACGACGAAGAACAGCGAGCGCAGGCCCAGGATGGCGCACACGTTGGACGTGTAGATGATGAAGGCGTCCTGGCTGATGCCCAGCACCGCGGGGATGGAGTCCAACGCGAAGAGCAGGTCCGTGGCCTCCACCACCAGCAGCACGATGAACAGCGGCGTGAACTTGCTGCGGCCATCCTCCTGCACCATGAAGCGGCTGCCTTCACCCAGCCGGGCCACCGGCAGCACCCGGCGCGCGAACTTCACGATGCCCTTCTGCTCCGGGTCCATCTCCTCGTCCTTGGACACCAGCATCTTCACCGCGGTGAAGACGAGGAACGCGCCGAACAGGTAGATGAGCCAGTGGAACTGCTTCACCAGCGCCGTGCCGGCGATGATGAGGCCAGCGCGCATGACGAACGCGCCCAGGATGCCCCAGAAGAGCACCCGGTGCTGGTGCTCGGGCGCCACCCGGAAGTAGCTGAACACCATCAGGAAGACGAAGAGGTTGTCGACGGAGAGCGCGTACTCCACCACGTACGCCGTCAACCACTGGAGCCCCACGGTGGGCCCCTGGTAGTGCCAGATGCCCGCGCAGAAAATCAGGCTGAGGGTAATCCACACCAGCGTCCAGAGGCCCGCCTCCTTCGGCGTCACCGCATGGTCCTTGCGATGGAACAGCCCGAGGTCCAGCGCGAGCATCGCGAGGACGAAGACGTTGAAACCCACCCAGAGCGCGACTTGCGTGTTCACGTAGCAATCCTGTTGCAGGGTATGACGGGGCGCACCCTACCGGCGGGCTGACTGGGCGTCGACCCCTCGCGTGAAACCCGCTGGACCTCCTGCTTTCGTCCAGCGGGCCCCTTCCGGCCCCGCGGGGGCTACTCCGTCGCCGGGCGGCGCAGCACCGCCAGGGAGCGGCCCACCACCTGCACGGTGCCCCCCGCCGGCGTATGCGTGCGAGGCGACTCCCCCGCCAACGCCGTGTCCACCACCAGCTCCCAGTCCGCGCCCCATTCGACAGCGGGCAGCCTGAAGGTGATGGGCTCGTGGTGGGCATTCATCAGCACCAGGATGGTGTCCCCCACAATCCGGTTCCCTTCATCGTCCGGCGCGGTGATGGCGTCACCGCCCAGCAGGAATCCCAGGGAGCGCACGTAGGGCTTCTCCCAGTCGTCCTTGCGCATCTCCTGGCCGTCGGGCCGGAACCACGCCAGGTCCTTCAGCTCGCTGTCCCACATATGGGCGCCGCGGAAGAAGCGCCGCTTGTGCAGCACCGGCTGCTCACGCCGCAGCTTGGTCAGGGCGCAGGTGAAGTCCAGCAGCGCGCGCTGCGCGTCGTTCAGCTCCCAGTCCACCCACGACAGCTCGTTGTCCTGGCAGTAGGCGTTGTTGTTGCCCTTCTGCGTGCGGCCCATCTCGTCGCCGGCCACCAGCATGGGCACGCCCTGGGACAGGAAGAGCGTGGCCAGGAAGTTGCGCTTCTGCTGTTCGCGCAGGGCGTTGATGTCGGCGTCGGTCGTCTCGCCCTCCACCCCGCAGTTCCAGGAGTGGTTGTCGTTGGCGCCGTCGCGGTTCTCCTCACCGTTCGCCTCGTTGTGCTTGTCGTTGTACGTGACCAGGTCGTGCAGCGTGAAGCCGTCGTGCGCGGTGACGAAGTTCACGCTCGCGGCGGGCTTGCGGCCGGACAGTGAGAACAGGTCCGAGCTGCCGGTGAGGCGGTAGCCAATCTCCGCCGCCTGCCGGTCATCGCCCTTCCAGTAGCGGCGGATGGTGTCGCGGTACTTGCCGTTCCACTCGCTCCACAGCACCGGGAAGTTGCCCACCTGGTAGCCGAAGTCGCCCACGTCCCAGGGCTCGCTGATGAGCTTCACCCGGCTGAGCACCGGGTCCTGGTGGATGATTTGGAAGAAGGCGGCGCGGGTGTCGTAGCCGTGCCTGTCTCGTCCCAGCGTGGTGGCCAGGTCGAAGCGGAACCCGTCCACGTGCATCTCCTCCACCCAATAGCGCAGGGAGTCGGCGACGAGCTTCAGCGCGTACGGGTGCGTGGCGTTCCACGAGTTCCCACACCCGGTGACGTCCAGGTAGTAGCGCGGGTCCTTCTCCGTGAGCCGGTAGTACGCCGCGTTGTCCACGCCCTTGAAGGACAGCGTGGGGCCCAGCTGGTTGCCTTCGCAGGTGTGGTTGTAGACGACGTCGAGCAGCACCTCGATGCCAGCGCGGTGCAACTGCTTCACCATGCGCTTGAACTCGTCCACCTGCCCGCCCAGCGAACCCGAGCCGCTGTAGCGCGCGTCCGGCGCGAAGAACCCCAGCGTGTTGTAGCCCCAGTAATTGACCTTCTCGCGCTGGATGAGGAAGGGCTCGTCGACGATGTGCTGGATGGGCAGCAGCTCCACCGCGGTGACACCCACCTTCTTCAGGTGCTCGATGCTGGCCGGGTGCGCCAGCCCCGCGTAGGTGCCCCGCAGCGCCTCCGGGACGCGCGGGTGCAGCTTGGTGAAGCCCTTCACGTGGACTTCATAGATGAGCGTGTCGTGCCACGGCACGCCAGGCGGGGTATCTCCCTCCCAGTCGAAGGTGTCCGCGCCCATCACCACGCCCTTGGGCACGGCGGCCGCGTCATCGCGCGTGTCGAACGCGAGGTCGTCCTCCTTGGTGCCCGGCGTATAGGCGTAGATGGGGGCCTGGTAGTCCACCTGACCGTGAATGGCCCGGGCATACGGGTCCACCAGCAGCTTGTGGGGGTTGAAGCGCAGCCCCTTCTTCGGCTCGTAGGGCCCGTGCACGCGCAGTCCGTAAAGAGCGCCCGCGGCCAGGCCAGGCACGTAGCCGTGCCACACCTGGTGCGTCGTCTCCAGCAAGGGAAAGCGGCGCGTCTCCTTCGCGGGGTCCTCCGGGTCGAAGAGACAGACCTCGACCTTCTTCGCGTGCTCGCTGAAAACGGCGAAGTTGACACCGTGCCCATCGAACGTGGCGCCCAGGGGATACGGCTTCCCTGGAAGCACCTCGGCCCTCCTCATCCGGCGCTCCTCTCCAGCAGAATCACCGGAAACTCCGCCAGGAGCGGCCCCAGGGGCAACACCGCACCACCCGGTCCACGCTCGGGCCGCACCTGACGGCCGGTGAACACATTGCGGAACATCATGCCCGCATATGCCTCCGGAAGGTCCAGGAACGTGCTGCCGTAAGCGCCCGCCAGCCCTTCGGGGGACTGCAGGGCGGACAGGGTGTAACGCGGCGCGCAGGCCACCAACACCGTGTCGCCGTGCTCGCGGGCGAAGGCCACCGCCGCTTTCGCCCGGGCGCCGGTCAGCTCGAGCGCCCGGTAGCCGCCCTTCCGGAAGAGGGCCGCCTGCCGCTGGCGCAGCCGCAGGGACTCCGCCAGGACGTAGAGCTTCACCTGGCCGTCATCGAGGTTCGCCGCCAGCCGTGCGCTCAGCGCGGCCCGGTCCTTCTCCGCCTCGGCGTCCAGCGTCTCCAGCAGCCGCGCGCGCAGCCCGAAGTCCACCGGCCGCCGGTTGTCCGGGTCCACCAGCGACAAGTCCCACAGCTCGCAGCCCTGGTAGGTGTCCACCACGCCGGGTGAAGCCATCTTCAGCACGAGTTGCCCCAGCGCGTTGTACTGGCCCGCGCGCTCGATGGAGCGCTTGAATTCCCGCACGTCCGCCAGGAAGGAGCCCGTCACCTTCGAGTCGAAGCAGGCGTCCACGTAGCGCGCCACTGCGTCGTCATAGGCGCTGTCGGGGTTGGTCCACGAGGTGCGGACCTTGGCCTCCTTGAGGGCCTTGCCCATGTACTCGCGCACCCGGCGCTGGAAGTCCGCCAGCTCCTCCGCGGAGTGGGCGTCGCCCATGGGCCACGCCCCCACCACCGTCTGGAAGAAGAGGTACATGTCATTGGCCGTGGGCGCCGGACCGGACGGCAGTTGGGACACCGCCTTCTCCGTCTGGCGGGCCCACTTCTTCACCCGCTTGCGCCACTCCTCCGGCACCTCCGTCAGCACGTTGATGCGCGCGCGCACGTCCTCGCTGCGCTTGGTGTCATGGGTGCTGGAGGTGAGCTGGCTGGACGGCCACCGCTCCGCGCGCTCCTGGTTGCGCAGGTGGAAGGTGTTGGCGTGGACGCCGAAGCGCTCCGGCTCGCCGCCCACCTCGTTGAGGCTCACCAGCCGGTTGTAGATGTAGAAGACGGTGTCCTCCAGGCCCTTGGCCATGACGGGTCCCGTCACCTGTTGCAGCTTCATGGCGAAGCGCAGCATCTCCGCCCGCTCGCGCGCATCCGCGTGCTCCGGGTAGCGGCGCAGGAGGATGTCGCGCAGGAAGTCGAAGATGGACGCGTTGGTGGTGGCGTTGCGCTCCTTGGCGCGCTGGATGGTCCACTCGATGTACTGCACGTCGCGCCCGTCCAGCTCCGGGCGCCAGCCGTCCACGTAGGTGCGGTAGACGGGGAACAGGGCGATGAACTCCACCAGCGCCCGCCGCAGCGAGTTGAGCGTGAAGTCGCGCGTGCGCCGGTTCATCTCCGAGATGCCGTTGAGCGCATGCGCCAGTACGTTGATTTCGCTGGCCATGGACACGCGCATGATGAGCAGCTTCTTCTGGTAGACGAGCTCGGCGAAGTCCGCCTGCCCTCCCACGAAGCGCTCGTATGTCTCCGTCAGCGCCTTCTCCGCGTCCGGCTGGACGAACACGCCGCTCACCGCGTTGGCGTAGCGGTAGCCCGTGGTGCCGTGCACGGCCCAGGATTCGGGCATGCGCTCGCGGCCGCCCTGAATCTTCTCCACCACCACGTACAGCGCCTTGCGCAGCCGGCTGTCCGGCTGCTGCGTCACCTCCGCGCGCCAGCGCTCGCGCAGCGTGGACTCCACCGCCGGCCAGCGCGTGTCATCCTCCGCATGCGTCTGGAGAAATAGCGCGTGGGCCCGCTCCACGAAGTACGCCTCCTGCAGGTCCAGGAAGTAGGCGGTCGGGTCGAAGAGGCCGTCCGGGTGGTCGATGCGCAGCCCCGTGACGAGCCCCTCGCGCAGCCAGCGGAAGATGAGCGCATGCGCCTCCTGGAAGACGTCCGGGTCCTCCTCGCGCAGCGCGGCCAGGCCGTTGATGTCGAAGAAGCGCCGGTAATTGATTTCCTCGCCCGCCACCCGCCAGTGCGCCAGCCGGTAGCTGCACGCCGCCAGCACCGAGTCCAGCAGGTCATAGGAGCGCGGGTTGCCCGGCTCGCCATTGAAGACGCGGACGTTGTCCTCGATGTAGGCCAGCATCTCCGGGAACTCCGCCGTCACCGCGGCCAGCCGGCGCTTGATGACCTCCTTCTCCCGGTGGCGCTCCACCACCTTCGGCCGCTCCACCTCGGTGCGCGAGGGCAGGTAGTCGATGGCGGTGAGGATGGACAGGAACTCCAGCATGCCGGGGTGCTCCCCCCCCAGCCGCGACTCCAGCCGCTCCAGGCCATGGCGGAGGATGCGGGAGTACTGGCGCGGCGCCACCGGCAGCAGGTGGTCGTAGTAATGGAGGAAGAAGGCGCCGTCGCGGAAGGACAGCTTCAGCTCGCCTCGCTCCAGGACGATGCCGTACTGGTCCCCCAGAATCGGCAGCAACACCCTGTCCCGCAGCTCCTCCTTCACCGGCGACCAGTCGATGTCGAAGAACTTCGCGTAGATGGAGGACGGGCCGTTCTCCAGCACGTCGAACCACAGACGGTTGTCCCGCTCGATGCCCATGTGGTTGGGCACCACGTCCAGCACCTGCCCCATGCCCTGCTCGCGCAGGGCCGCGCAGAGCGCCGCGTGCGATTCGGGCGTCCCGACTTCGGGATTCAACTGTTGGTGGTCCACGCAGTCGTAGCCGTGCGTGCTTCCGGGCGTGGCCTTCAGATAGGGCGAGGCATAAAGGTCACTCACCCCCAGGCGGGCCAGGTACGGCACCACCTGCCGCGCGTCCTCGAAGGTGAAGCCCTGGTGGAACTGCACTCGGTACGTGGACAGGGGCGTGTGCGGACGCGCATCCAGCTCCGCCTGGATGCGTGCGTAGAGCCCTTCGGCCAGGGCCTCCGCCGTCATCGTGGCGCCACCCGCCCCATTCGAGGCGGACCCCTCTTCTTCCAAGGCGTCGAGCAACATGTGGCGCAGAGGTAGGCCGCCCGACCGCCGACCGCCAGCACGCAGAAACGCGTCCGCCCTCTATCCAACGCTCCGCGCCGACACGCCAACCCCTGGAAATGCAAAGGGCCCGCCGCTTGTCGCGGCGAGCCCCGAGTACGGCCACCGGGAGGCCCCGGCCAATGCTCAGCTCAGCTGCTTGTTCACCAGCGCCGTCATCTCGAACATGGTGACGCTCTTCTTGCCACCAAAGATGGGCTTGAGCTTGTCGTCGGCGTTGATCTGCCGCTTGTTCTTCGCGTCCTGCAGGCCCTGCTTCTTGATGTAGGCCCAGAGCTTCTTGACAACCTCGGTGCGCGGCAGCGGCTTCGCGCCGACGATCTCAGCGAGCGCGGCAGACGGCGTCATCTCCTTCATGAACGACGCGTTCGGCGTGCGCTTCTTCGCAGCGGGAGCCTTCTTCGCGGCGGGAGCCTTCTTCGCAGCAGCTTTCTTGGCGGCCATTCGTCTTGAGTCTCCTCCCCTCCGAAGGGGACGTTGTACGGCTTTGCTTATGTGAAGCGAGAGCCGTTGCGGCGTAGAAGTAGCACGCCCAAGCCCGAAAAACAGCCCTCTCCTGCGTTTTTCCCTCTGAGCGCTCCTCTACGAACGCGGCTGGAGCCCGAGAATCAGCCTCCGGAGCGCTCGGCACCCTCGCGCGCCTTCTCTTCGGAACGCGTCCGGAGCCCGAAAATCAGCCTCCGGAACGCTATCTTCCCTCGGGAAACCCCTTATCGGCGTGGATCACTCCCGGAAGCGGTCGCCGGATTCTCCTTGCCGTCATGGTGTGTTTTTTTGGATGAAACCCCAACATGAGAGCCCTCATCACCGGTGCAGGCGGCTTCCTGGGAATGTGGTTGGCCAAGGCCCTGGCCGCGCGGGGAGACAGCGTCACATGCCTGTTGCGCCCGGGAGGAGATGCCTCGGGGCTCGCGGGGTTGACCTACACGCGGGTGGAGGGCGACGTGACGGTGCCCGCCACGCTCGCCGCCGCGGTGGCGGGCCAGGACGTCGTCTTCCACCTGGCGGGCGCTCGCCGCGGCGCGACACGCGACGACTTCATGCGCGTCAACGCGGAGGGCACCCGCCACCTGTGCGAGGCCATGGTGGCCGCGGGCCACCGCCCCCGGCTGGTGCTCACGGGCTCGCTGGCCGCCTGCGGTCCGTCCACGCCCACCCGCCCGCACGTGGAGGAAGACGCCTTCCAGCCCCACGAATGGTATGGGGAGAGCAAGGCGGAGGCGGAGCGCATCGCCTTCTCCTATGGAGACCGGCTGCCCGTCACGGTGTCCCGGCCACCGCGCATCCTGGGGCCCGGGGACCGGGAGAACCTTCCCTTCTTCAAGATGGCTCAGCGCGGCATCCGGCTGGAGCTGTCCGGCGGCCCTCGCCCGTTGACCATGGTGGATGTGGAGGACGTGGTGGACATCCTCTTGTTGCAGGCCACCCACCCGGCGGCCATTGGTGAGGCCTTCTTCTGCACGGGCCCCGGCGAGCCCCTGTCCTTGGAGAAGGTGCAGGACCTGGGCGCGCAGGCCCTGGGACTGACGCCCCGCACCGTGCGCGTGTCCCCCGCGCTGCTGCGGGCCATGGCCACGGCGGCGGACGGCGTGTCCCAGTTGACGGGCCGCAAGCTGGCCCTGAGCCGGAAGATGGCGAAGCAGTTGTTGGCGCCTGCCTGGACGTGCTCCGGGGCCAAGGCCGAGCGGCTGCTCGGCTTTCACCCCCAGCGCGACCTGGCGGACTCCATCCGTCGCAGCGTGCAGTGGTACCGGGAGCAGGGCTGGCTGTAGCCCCTTCTCCCCCCGAGCCGCCGGGAGGCACGCCAAACTCCCGGCATCATTGACCTCCCCCCCCTCGAAGTGTCAGGAAGCCCGCAGCCCCATGTCCTCGAAAGCTGCCTTCTTCGATGTCGACGGGACGCTCGTGAAGACGAACGTCGTCCACGTCTACGCGTACTACGCGATGAACCGCGGCTCCGTCCTGGGCATCGCGGGGCGGACCCTGAGCACCGCCCTCAGTGTGCCGCTCTTCGGTGTCATGGACGCGGTGGACCGCAAGACGTTCAACGAGTTCTTCTACCGCTACTACGCGGGCCTGAGCGAAGACCGCCTGGTCACCATCGCCGAGGACATGTTCGAGGACGTGCTGCAGCCCGCCCTCTTCGAGCAGACGCAGGACCTCATCGACCAGGCCCGCCGCAGCGGCTGCAAGATTGTCCTCGTCACGGGCGCGCTGGACTTCACCATGCGCCCGCTGGCGCGCCACCTGGGCGCCGACGACATGATCGCCAACAAGATGCAGTTCGTGGGCGGCAAGGCGACCGGCAAGGTGATTCCGCCCATCATCGAAGGCGCGAACAAGGCGAACGCCATCCGCGCCTACTGCACCAAGGAAGGCCTGTCGCTGGACAAGTGCCACGGCTACTCCGACAGCGCCTCTGACTACGCGATGCTCGCGGTGGTGGGCCGTCCCACCGCGGTGAACCCGGACCTGCGGCTGCGCTCCATCGCGCGCGCCTACAACTGGCCCATCCTCGACCTCAAGTAAGAGCCCCCACGCCATGCGCCCGTTCAAGACGCTCCAGAAGCTGTACGACGAGGAAAGCCAGGTCGTCATCACCGAGAAGGGCAGCCCCCCGCGCGTGCTGTTCCACGGTGAGAACTTCCTGCAGGAAGACCTTCCGGTCGGCACGCGCGTCATCTTCCCGCGCCCGCCCCTGGCCGGCGTGCCCAACGTCAAGGCCGCCATCCGCTACGCCATAAACAACCCGGAGGGCATGGAGCCGCTGCACGCGCTCCTCAAGCCGGGCATGCGCCTGACGTGCGTCATCGACGACATCAGCGTACCGCTGCCGCCCATGGTCACGCCGGACGTGCGGCAGACCATCCTGGAAATCGTCCTGGAGCTGGCCGCCGACAGCGGCGTGGACGACGTGCACCTCATCATCGCCAACGCCCTGCACCGCCGGATGACGGAAGGCGAGATGAAGCGCATGGTGGGCGAGAAGATCTTCGACGCCTACTACCCGGACCGCTACTACAACCACGACGCCGAGGACCCGGACGGGATGGTCGCGCTGGAGCGCACGTCCCACGGTGAAGAGGTGTCGGTGAACCGCCGCGTGGCGGAGAGCGACCTCATCGTCTATGTGAATGTGAACTTCGTGCCCATGAACGGCGGGCACAAGTCCATGGGCACCGGCGTGTCCAACTACGCGTCGCTGCGCCACCACCACAACCCGAAGACCATCCGCGCCTCCGACAGCTACATGGAGCCGAAGACGAGCGCGCTCTACAAGAGCAACGAGCGCATCGGGCGCAACATCGACAAGCACCTGAAGGTCTTCCACATCGAAACGGCGCTGAACAACCGCATGTTCGGCGGCCCCACCGACTTCCTGGCGAAGAAAGAAGAGGACTACACGGAGGCGGACCGGCTGAAGTTCCAGGCCATGCGCTTCGCGTTGTCCAAGCTGCCGCGCGCGGCGGCGCGCAAGGTGCTCAACTCCGTCCCCGCGCCCTATGACGTCACGGGCGTCTACGCCGGCGCCACGGAGCCCACGCACGCGAAGACGCTGGAGACGAGCTACAAGCAGTACGTGGTGCCGGTGGAGGGGCAGAGCGACATCGTCATCTTCCCCATCCCGTTCATCTCCCCGTACAGCGTCAACTCCATCCTCAACCCGCTGCTGGTGCAGGTGATGGGGCTGGGCTACTTCTACAACCTGAACCGCGGCGTGCCGCTGGTGAAGAAGGGCGGCGTGCTCATCCTCCTGCACCCGGCCTACGACGAGTTCGACCCGGAGCACCACCCCAGCTACATCGAGTTCTTCCACCGGCTGCTGCCGGAGACGCGCGACTCCATGAAGCTGGAGCACAAGTACGAGCGCGAGTTCGCGGAGAACCCCAGCTACGTGCACCTGTACCGCAAGGGCAACGCCTACCACGGCGTGCACCCCTTCTACATGTGGTACTGGGGCGAGAATGGCCGCCAGCACGTAGGCAAGGTCATTGTCGCGGGCGCGGAGAACAACCACGTCCCCGCCCTGATGGGCTGGGACCGCACTGACACGCTCACCGAGGCCATTGAAGAGGCCCGCGGGTTCATGGGCCGCTCGGCCACCATCAGCCTGCTGCGCATCGCGCCCACGGTGATGGTGGATGTGAAGTGAGGACGCCCATGGCCGCCCTTCCCGAGCTGAACGTCACCCAGACCTTCACCGGCAAGCGCCTGCTCTTCGCGGGCGCCACCGGCTTCGTGGGCAAGGTGACGCTGTCCATGCTCCTGACCCGCTACGGGCAGGACCTGGACAAGGTGTACGTGCTGGTCCGCAAGGGCAGCGCCGCGTCCGCCGAGCGCCGCTTCTTCGACAAGGTCGCCACCAGCGAGCCCTTCCAGCCGCTGCGAGACAGCCTGGGGGATGAAGGCGCGCTGGCCTTCATCCGCCAGAAGGTGGAGGTGCTGGACGGCGACATCACCGACCCGTGGATGGGCCTGGAAGAGCCCCAGGTGGAGGCGCTCACCGGCAAGGTGCACGCGTTCATCAACTGCGCCGGTCTGGTGTCCTTCAACCCGTCGCTGGAGGTGGGCCTCAACGTCAACACCCACGGCCTGAAGTTCGCCGCGGCGCTGGCGGTGCGCTGGTCCGTCCCGCTGATTCACATGTCCACGGCCTTCGTGGCCGGCAACCGCAGCGGGCTCGTCTTCGAGGACGAGGAGGTTCGCGGCTACTTCCCCAAGCGGGAGGAGATGGACGGCCGCGACTTCAGCCTGGAGCAGGAGCTGCAGGACGCGGCGCGCATCGTCGCGCGGCTGCGCGAGCAGGCCGAGGACCGGGCCCTCACGTCCACCTTCCGCAAGAAGGCGCTGGACCGGCTGGAGGAAGAAGGCCGCGACCCCAACGACGAGAAGACGCTGCGGCTGGCGGTGGGCCGTGAGCGCAAGCTGTGGCTCAGCGGCGAGCTGGTGCGCGCCGGCATGGAGCGCGCCGCCCACTGGGGCTGGCCCAACACGTACACGTACACCAAGTCCCTGGGCGAGCAGGTGCTCGCGGCCACGCCGGGCCTGCGCTACTCCATCGTCCGGCCTTCCATCGTGGAGAGCGCGCGGCACTTCCCCTTCCCCGGCTGGAACGAAGGCTTCACCACCTCCGCGCCCCTGGCCTTCGCGGGCATCAAGGGCCCCGGCGGCATCCCCGCGGGCGAGAACACCATCCTGGACATCATCCCGGTGGACCAGGTGGCGGGCGCCACCATCGGCATCACCGCGCATGCCATGGACGTGGAGGAGCGGCGCACCTACCAGCTCGCCTCCGGCGATGTGAATCCCTTCTACGCCGGCCGCTCCGTGGAGCTGGTGGGCCTGTACCGGCGGCGCTACTACCGCAACCGCGAGTCCGGCAACGCGCTGATGAACAAGCTGCGCTCGCGCGTCGAGCCGCAGCCGGTCAGCAAGAAGGAGTTCGAGCTGTTCAGCGCGCCCATGCTGTCGCGCGGCGCGCGCTTCCTGAAGAAGGCCATCGACGAGGTGCGTCCCGCGTGGGGCGCTCCGGCCGTCCAGGCCATGCTGGACAAGGCGAAGGTGTCGCTGGACGAGGTGGACGACAACGCCCAGGGCATCATCGCCCTGACGGAGCTGTTCCTCCCCTTCCTCTACGAGAACCGCTACGTCTTCCGCTGCGACAACACCCGCTCCGTGTATGCGCGCATGGCGCACGCGGACCGGTTGAAGGTGCCCTGGGACCCGGAGCACATCGACTGGCGCGACTACTTCCTGGGGACCCACCTCCCCGGCCTGGAGAAGTGGGTGTTCCCGGGCATGGAGTCGGAGCGCGAGAAGCGCACCGTCATCCCCGCTCACCGCGACCTGCTGGAGCTGATGGAAGCCACGGTGCACGCGTACCGGCACCGCGTGGCCTTCCGCATGGTGGCGGGCGAGAAGGAGGAGCGCTTCACCTACGGCGAGGTGCACCGCTATGCCGCGCGCGTGGGCAGCTTCCTGCTTGCCGCGGGCATCAAGCACGGCGACCGCGTGCTGCTGGTGTCGGAGAACCGGCCGGAGTGGGGCATCAGCTACTTCGGCATCCTGCGCGCGGGCGCCACCGTCGTTCCGGTGGACCCGGGCTTGAGCGAGGCGGAGCTCGTCAACATCGCCCGCCGGGCGGACGCGCGCGCGTGCCTCGTCTCCGAGGACGCGGCCCGGGACTTCCCCGGCCTCTTCGCCGCGCTGGGTGACGGCGTCACCGTGGCCAGCCTCGCGGAGGCGATGACGGGCGACCCGGCGCACCCGGACCGCATCGGGCCGGTGCGCAGGTCCGCCGCGGCGGATGACCTGGCCAGCATCATCTTCACCTCCGGCACCACGGGCACGCCCAAGGGCGTCATGCTCACCCACCGGAACTTCGCCGCGCTGGTGGCGAAGCTGGCGGGGACCTTCGACATCGGCGTGGGCGACGGCGTGCTGTCCGTCCTGCCGCTGCACCACACCTTCGAGTTCGCCGCCGGCTTCCTCACCCCGTTCTGGCGCGGGGCGGAAATCACCTACATCGACGAGCTGACGTCGGACCGGCTGGGCGAGGTGTTCGAGACGGGCCGCATCACCGCCATGGTGGGCGTGCCGGCGCTGTGGCAGCTCTTGCACCGCAAGATTACGCAGGAGTTCGCCAGCCGCCCGCCGTTCATCGAACAGGCGCTCAAGGCGCTGATGGCCACCCACGGCGAGCTGCGCAACCGCAACAACATCAACCTGGGCAAGCTGCTGTTCTGGCCGGTGCACCGCAAGTTCGGCGGGCGCATCAAGGTCATCGTGTCGGGTGGCTCGGCGCTGCCGGACGACGTGCACAAGGCCTTCCACGAGCTGGGCTTCAACATCACGGAGGGCTACGGCCTGACGGAAGCCGCGCCAGTGCTGGCGGTGACGAAGCCCGGCAACAAGCGCCAGCCCGGGACGGTGGGCCGCGCGCTGCCCGGCATCGAGCTGCGCATCCTCAATCCGGACAACGACGGGTTGGGTGAAGTGCTGGCCAAGGGCCCCAACGTCATGCCCGGCTACTTCGGCGACCGCGAGGCCACCGAGGCGGTGCTCAAGGACGGCTGGCTCCACACGGGCGACTTGGGACGTCTGGACGCGGAGGGCCACCTGTACCTGGTGGGCCGCGCGAAGGACGTCATCATCGACCACAACGGGAAGAACATCTACCCGGACGAACTGGAGGAACTGTACCAGGACCACACGCACATCAAGGAGCTGTCCATCGTCGGCCTGCCCGACGACGCGGGCGGTGAGAAGGTGGCGTGCCTGTGTGTGCCCGACTACGCGGACCGCCCACGCGAGGAAGTGCGCCGCGAGTTGGAGGAGCACTTCCGCAAGGTGAGCGCGGGCATGCCCTTCTACCGGCGCGTGAAGGTGCTGCGCCTGTGGGACGGCGAGCTGCCCCGCACCGCCAAGCGCAGCGTGAAGCGCAAGCAGGTGGTGGAGGAGCTCAAGCGCCAGGAGCGCATGGCGGCCAGCGCCAGCAAGGCGCGCGAGAAGGCGGCCAACCCCACCACGGGCGGCATCGCTGACTGGCTCTTCCCGCTCGTCGCGGACGTCAGCCACCGGCCGGTGTCCGACGTGCGTCCGGACGCGCTGCTCAGCGGGGACCTCGGCTTCGACTCGCTGATGCTCACCGAGCTGTCCTCCGCGCTGGAGGCCTCCGGCGTGCCGCTGCCCGCGGTGGAGGACCTGACGCAGGTGCAGACGGTAGAGGACCTGCGCAAGGTGGTGGCGTCCTCCGGCAAGCGCCCCGCGGTGGAGACGCGCGCGAAGGAAATCTCCAAGGAGAACGAGCGCGCGGAAGAGGTGGAGATTCCGGTGCCCGACGTGGTGGCGGACGTGGGCCGTCAGCTCCTGTCCTTCGGGCAGAAGGTGCTCTACGGCGGCGTGTTCGACGTGAAGGTGACGGGCAAGTCCTTCATCCCGCAGAACCGCAACTTCCTCGTCATCGCCAACCACTCCAGCCACCTGGACGCGGGCCTGGTCCGCGTGGCGCTGGGTGACCAGGGCGAGCGGCTGGTGTCCCTGGCGGCGCGTGACTACTTCTTCAACACGCCGCTCAAGCGCGCCTGGTTCGAGAACTTCACCAACCTGATCCCCATTGAACGGCAGGGCTCGCTGCGCGAGTCGCTGCGGATGGCGGGCGAGGCGCTGCGCCAGGGCTTCAACGTCCTCATCTTCCCGGAGGGCACGCGCTCCACCACCGGTGAGCTGATGGAGTTCAAGTCCACGCTGGGCTACCTGGCGCTCACCTTCAACATGGACGTGCTGCCGCTGTACATCGGCGGCGCCTTCGACGCGCTGCCCAAGGGCAGCGTGCTGCCCAAGACGAAGACGCCCCTGCGGGTTAACATCGGTCCGGCGCTGGGCCACGCGGACCTGCGCACGCGGGTGCAGGGCATGGCGCGCTCGGAGGGCTACCGTTACGTCACCCGCATCGCCGAGGACTCGATGCGGGCGCTGCGCGACGGCCGGGTGCTGAGCCTGGAGCGCGTGGACCTGCCTCCGGCCGGGGCCAGTCCCCGCGCGTCCACGTCCACGGAAGGGAAGGACTCGTGAAGCTGCTGGTGACGGGAGGCACGGGCTTTCTGGGCACGCACCTGGTGCCCAGGCTGGTGGCGGCGGGCCACGAGGTGCGGCTCATCGGCCGCTCGCAACCTTCGGGCGCCCCCTACGCGGGCACGGAGTACGTCCCCGGTGACTTGAAGAACCGGGACGCGGTGCGCCGCGCGCTGGAGGGCGTGGACGCCGTCTACCACCTGGCGGGGCTCGTCTCCTTCCAGCCGAAGGACGCGCGGAAGATGTTCGAGCTGCACGTGGACAGCACGCGCGAGCTGCTGCGGGACGTGCGCGAGGCCGGCGTGAAGCGCGTGGTGCTGGCCTCCACCTCCGGCACCATCGCGGTATCGAAGGAGGCGCACGTCCGCGACGAGAGCGCCGACTACCCGATTACGGTGGTGGGCCAGTGGCCCTACTACCTGTCGAAAATCTACGAGGAGAAGCTGGCGCTCGCGTACTGCCGCAAGCACGAGATTCCCCTGGTGGTGCTCAACCCCAGCCTGTTGATGGGGCCTGGGGATGACCGGCTGTCCTCCACGTGGACGGTGGTGAAGTTCCTCAACCGCGAGATTCCGGCCATGCCGGGCGGCGGCATCTCCTTCGTGGACGCGCGCGACGCGGCGGACGCCTTCGTCCAGGCGCTCACCCGGGGCGAGGTGTACGGCCGTCACCTCATGGGGGTGAATCTGTCCATGAAGGACTTCTTCCAGCGGCTGGAGCGCCTGTCCGGCGTGCCCGCGCCGAAGCTGAAGCTCCCCTCCAAGGTCAACGTGCTCGGCGGGAAGCTGCTGGAGCGCTGGGCCAAGGTGCGCGGCACCACGCCGACGCTGGACCCGCAGGAAATCGACATCGGCGAGCACTGGTTCTGGCTGGACGCATCCAAGGCGGAGGCCGAGCTCGGCTTCCGCGCGCGCGACATCCAGGAGACGCTCTCCGAGACGGTGCAGCACATCTACGGGAAGATGCCGCCCCAGAGCCTGCCGGGCACCAAGGGCCGGCTGGCGGAGCTGCGCGAGAACACCTGAGCGAAGCTCACGGCGGGAGCTTCCGGGCACCGGACTCCCGCCCCTGGCTTGGCCGTAGGGATCGCACCGCAGCCCGGCGTCGCGCCGCTACCGGAGCCGCCCGGGCGACGCCGCCCGGCCGCACCGCGCGAGGCGCGCCACCTCACCCCTAGCGCTGCGACACACCCACCGTGCGCAGGGCGTTGTCCACCAGGCGCGCGGCCCAGGGCTCCGCGCGGTGGCTCCACACCCAGGCCGCGCCGAGGAAGGCGCAGCCCAGGAGCACGAGCACCAACCGCGCGAGGAAGGACGGACCCGCTTCGCTTGCGCTGGCGGCCACGGCCTAGCCCACCACGCGGTTACGGCCCGACTTCTTCGCCTTGTACAGGTTGGCGTCCGCCACCTTGATGAAGTGCGTGGGCTCCAGCATGTCCGACGTCTGCTCGGCCACGCCAATGGAGATGGTGACGGGGATTTCCTTGTCGTCGTAGACGAAGGACTTGCCCTCGATGAGCCGGCGAATCTTCTCCGCGAACAGGCGCGCCTTGTCCGGGCCGTCCTCCGGGAGGACGACGGCGAACTCCTCGCCGCCGTAGCGGGCGAAGCACTGCTCGCGGCGCACCAGGCGCTTGATGGACTGGGCCAACTCCCGCAGCACGTAGTCCCCGGCGAGGTGGCCGTGGACGTCGTTGATCTGCTTGAAGTGGTCGATGTCGAACATCATCAGCGTGAGGGTGCGCTGATAGCGGGTCGACCGGCCCATCTCCTTCTCGAGGTACTCCAGGAAGTACCTCTTGTTGTTGATGCCGGTGAGGCCGTCCGCGATGGTCAGCGTGTAGATGGTCTCGTGGTACTGGGTCTCGATGTTGTCGCCGTCGAGGAACTTGAAGATGGAGCCTCCGACCTTGACCAGGTCTCCGCTGCGCAGCGGAGAGGCCTGAAGCACTTCCTGGTCATTGAGGAAGGTACCGTTGGTGGAACCCAGGTCTTCAACGAGCATCTTCCCCCCACGCCCCAGAATCCGGGCGTGGCGGCGGGACACGTTGTCCAGGTCCACGACGATGTGGTTGTGCTGATCCCGCCCGATGGTGAGCTCGGCATCCTCGATGAGGTACTTCTTGCCGAGCTCGGGGCCATGAATCTGCACGAGACAACACTCCGTGCTGCGGTGGGCATGCACGTTGAGCGTTGAGATCTTGGTGACGCGGGTTTCGTCGCCGGCCATCGGAAACGAGGCTAGCACGATAGCCTCGGCAGACGCCATGCAACGCAGCGGGGGCCGGTTCTTCGGCCCTTTGCGGCGCTTCTCCCACATGCCACCCGGGAGCGGCCTCCGGGCGAGGCCCGGCAACCCGAGGCGTCGGGACGTCCAGCGCCGGTCAGGACACCTGAACAGGCGGTTCGGCATTCAACGATGGCTGGCAGGCGGGCACACGTGCCCTTGCCGGCCCTCCAGGGACGACTAACGTCCGGAACACCTATGTCCAAAGTCCTGGCGATGATTCTGGCTGGAGGCGCTGGCACGCGCCTCGAGCCCCTGACGCGCGAGCGCGCGAAGCCCGCTGTCCCCTTCGGCGGCCGCTACCGCATCATCGATTTCGTTCTCTCGAACTTCGCCAACTCCGGCGTGTACCGGATGAAGGTGTTGACGCAGTACAAGAGCGACTCGCTCAACAACCACCTGTCCCGCGCGTGGCGGATGACGGCGTTCCTGGGCCACTACGTGGAAGCCGTCCCCGCGCAGATGCGGACGGGGTTGGACTGGTACAAGGGCAGCGCGGACGCCATCTACCAGAACCTCAACATCATCACTGACGAGGAGCCGGACTACATCTTCGTCTTCGGCGCGGACCACGTGTACCGGATGGACACGCGCCAGATGCTGGACTTCCACTGCACGAAGAAGGCGGCGTGCACGGTGGCCGCGATTCCCGTCCCCATCGAGCAGGGCCGCGAGTTCGGCATCATCGACGTGGGGCCGGACGGGCGGATGCGGCAGTTCCTGGAGAAGCCCAAGGACCCGCCGCCCATGCCGGGCAACCCGAAGATGTGCCTGGCATCCATGGGCAACTACCTCTTCTCCACCGACGTGCTGGTGCAGGAGGTGGTGCGGGACGCGGCGAACGAGGCGAGCGCGCACGACTTCGGCAAGTCCATCATCAGCGAGCTGTACAAGCGCGCGCCGGTGTACGTGTACGACTTCGCCCAGAACGAGGTCCCCGGCCAGGAGGCCAAGGAGCGCGGCTACTGGCGGGACGTGGGGAACATCGACGTCTACTACCAGTCCAACATGGACCTGGTGGAGGTGGACCCGACGTTCAACCTCTACAACGACCGCTGGCCCATCCACACCCAGCCCAACAACTACCCGCCGGCGAAGTTCGTCTTCGCGGACGAGCAGAACCACCGTGTGGGCCACGCCATGGACACGCTGGTGGCGGAGGGCTGCATCATCTCCGGCGGCAGCGTGCGGCGCTCGGTGCTGTCGCCGAAGGTGCGCGTCAACTCGTACTCGGAGGTGGAGGACTCCCTCTTGTTCGAGAACGTCACCATCGGCCGGCGCTGTCGCATCCGCCGGGCCATCATCGACAAGAACGTGGAGATTCCGCCGGGGATGACCATCGGATTCGACCCGGTGGAGGACCGGCGGCGCTTCCACGTCACGCCCGGGGGCGTCGTGGTGATTCCCAAGGGCATGAAGGTGACCTGAGACGGCCATGGGCGCGGAAGGACTCCTCCTGAGGCCCGCGAAGGAGTCCGACCGCCGCACGCTGTGGCGCATCCACACCCTGGCCGTGGAAGCCCTGTGCCTTCGCGCGTACGCGCCGCACGAGGTGAGCACCTGGGTGCGGCTCTTGAAACCGGAGGGCTACCTGCGGCCGGAGCGTCCGCGCACGGTGCTGGTGGCGGAGCGCGGCCGGCGCGCGGTGGGCTTCGGCCAGGTGGACGCGGCGCTAGGTGAGTTGGAAGCGCTCTACGTCGTGCCAGACGAGGCGGGCCATGGCGTGGGCCCTGCCCTGCTGTCAGCCCTGGAGTCCGCCGTCTGGCGGGGCAGCGCGCCGCTGCTGGGGCTGGATGCCAGCCTGAACGCCGAACACTTCTATCAGCGGCACGGCTATGCCTCCGTCCACTCCTCCCGGCGCCCACTCACGGTCGACGTCCAGTTGGCGTGCGTGCGGATGCAGAAGCAGCGGCCGGCCACGGCCATGGGGCGATGGCCGGCCTGGCGCCGCGGCTAGGTGAAGGCCGCCTTGACCTCCGGCTTGTTGAGCACCACCAGGGCCCAGATGCCCACGGGGATGCCCAGACAGGCGCAGGGGCCGCAGCAGGGGATGACGGAGATGATGGCGGCGGTCATCGCCAGCCCGTAGTTCTGCAGGTTCTTCATCTTCAGCGCGCCGAAGAAGACGAGGCCGTTGAGCACCAGCGTGGGCAGCGCGAGCATCAGCTTGCCGCCCGTGGTCGTCATGCCCGCGAGCAGTTGCCGGGCCCCCTCGGGCAGCTCGGGGTTGTTGAGCGCCTCCTCGACGGCGGGGTCCGTGGCGCCAAACGCCTGGAGCACGTTGATGAGTCCCAGCAGCACGGTGATGGCGGAGAGGACCATCAGCAAGATGGCCGGCAGCGACACGGCCTCCTTCGCGCCCGCTCCGCCGGGAGAGTTCATCGTTCCGTAGGTGTTCTCCATGGTCCCCAGTTCCCCTCGATGCCGCGTGAGATGCCGTGCGGGCAGTGGGCCCGCCGCGCGGCCATTCCACTCGCAGACGGGGGAGCACGCCAAGTGAAATGACGTGCCCCCTTCCCTCCCTGCTCAGGCCTTGAAGGTGAGCAGGGGGGAGAGCCGGGCGACCTCCCGGACGATGCCGGCCTCCACCTGGGCATCCACTACCGGGCGGATGGGCTTGTACGCCGCGGGCGCTTCCTCGACGCGGCGCTCCGCGCGAAGGGTGATGCAGTCCACGCCGGTCAGCCCCAGGGCGGCCTCGCTCTGGTCCGCGCCGCCCCGCGACAGGGAGAAGCGGGAGCGCGCGCGGCCCGCGCCGTGCGACGCGGACTCCAGCGCTCGCGCATCCCCACACCCCACCATGAGGAAGGACGTGGCCCCCATGGAGCCGGGGATGATGACGGGTTGCTCCGCCCCCGCTGGGCATGCGCCCTTGCGCGCCAGCCAGCCGCCCTCGTAGGGCAGCGTCAGGTTGTGGGGCACGTCGTAGACGAGCGGCGCCTCCACGTCCCCGAAGAGCTCCCGGAGCGTCTGGCGCAGCAGCTCCGCCAGCAGCAGGCGGTTGAGGAAGGCGTAGTTGGCCGCCGTCGCCTCCGCCTCCAGATACTCGGTGACGAGCCGCGCATCTCCCAGGGGGAGGATGCCGCTGGCCGGAAGCGGCGTTCCCGCGGGCCACGCCTGACGCGCACGGTCCTGCCAGGCCACGCCCACGTGCTTGCCCACGTCCCGGCTGCCAGAGTGAATCATGAACGCGAGCTGTCCCTCGCGCACGCCCCAGTCCCACGCCCGCGCCCGGTCCTCCACGGCCTCCACGCGCTGCACCTCCACGAAGTGGTTGCCGCCGCCAATGGTGGCCAGGCCCGCGTCGCGCACCAGCCCCTCGCGCGTGAAGGATTCGGGCGCCCAGCGCGGATGGCCCTTCAACCCGCCGCCCAGGTGGATGCGCGACACCTCCGCGTCGAGCTGGGCCAGGTCGGCCCGTCCCGCGCACCCCAGCGGCTGCTCCAGCGTCTCCAGGAGCCAGCCCTGCACGCCGTCGCGCAGCAGTGCCTCGGAGGCCCGCGAGTCCATGGTGACGTCACGCGTCCCGAAGAAGTAGTGGCCCTTCATCCGCTCGACGAAGGCCGACCGCTTCGCCAGGAAGTCCTCCACGGAGATGTCCGCGACGTGCAGCCGCATGCCGCAGTTGATGTCGGTGCCAATGGCGCCGGGCACCACCAGCCCGCGCGTGTGGAGCACCGAGCCAATGGCCACCCCGGAATCTCCCGGGTGGAAGTCGGGCGTGGCACGTACCCGCAGCACCTCGCCACCACCGGGGTGTCTCAAGGCCGCGAGCTGGGCGAGTTGTTGGAAGGCCTTGCCCTCCACGGGCAGGTCCGGTGGGAGGAGGACTTCGGCGGGCGGCGCGTGAGCGTCACCCAGGAGGCGGACGGAATAGAGGCGGCCGTCATAGGCGACCTCGAGCCCCTCGCGGGCGAGCGCCCGGAGAAGCCGGTTCAGTTTCGGCTGCATGACCCAACTCAGGAATGCCCCGGGGCCCGAAGACGGGCACACCCAGGGGGACGTGACGGAGAGATGAGGGACCTGGGGTCAGCAGCCGCGGTCGCCAGACGGCGCGAAGCCGTCTTCATCATCCACACACGGGCACCCGGCCCGTTCCTGACGAAGAGAAATCAGACGGCCGCGGACAGGCCGCCATCCACGTTGATGGCCGCGCCGCTGATGTAGCCACCACGGGGCGACAGCAGGAAGGCCACGGTGTCCGCGAACTCCTCCGCCTTCCCCACCCGGCCCAGCGGAACCCCAGCGTGACGCGCCATCTCCTGCTGGAAGGACTCCACGGGCTTGCCCACCTCCTTGGCACGGCGCGCCCACTGGCCACTTTCGATGATGCCCACCAGCACCGCGTTCACCCGGATGGCGTGGGGGCCCAGCTCCTTGGACAGCGCCTTCGTCAAGGCGAGCCCCGCCGCGCGAGACACCGACGACGGCGTGGAGTTCGCGCCGGGCGTCTTCGCCGCGATGGCCAGCACGTTGACGATGGCGCCGCTCCCCGACTCCTTCAGGAAGGGCAGCGCCTGCCGCGAGGCGCGAATCGCCGCGAAGACCTTGAGCTGGAGGTCGGCCTCCCACTCCGCGTCACTCACCGAGGCGAAGGGCCGGCCCGCCGCGGTGCCCGCGTTGTTCACCAGCCCGTCGATGCGCCCGAAGCGCGCGTGGGCGGCATCCACGAAGTGCTCCACCTCCCACGCACGTGACACATCGGCCTGGACGGTGAGCACGTCCCCACCCTCGGCGCGCAGGGCCTCGGCGGTGGCCTCCAGCCGCTCCGCTCCACGGGCACAGAGCGCCACCTTCGCGCCCTCCCGGACGAGCCGCCGAGCCACCGCGGCGCCCAGCCCCTCCGAGCCACCCGTCACCAGTACCACCTTGCCACCCAGCTCCAGGTCCACGTGCCACCTCCTCGCGGCCTGCGCCGGCCCGTGCGAGGCGACTGCACCTCGCACGGGGCCGGGACGCCGGACGTCACGTCATCAAGCGGGCTGCTTCACCAGGTGCCGCTTCTGGTCGAAGGCCGCCAGCGTCTGGGCGATCTCCTCGTTCACCGCCCGCAGCATGTCCTGCTTCTCCCGGAACGGGAGGAAGGCGCTCTTGAAGCCGGAGACGAGGATGGTGGTCAGGTCCTCCAGCGACAGGCCCAGCGCGGAGTGCGCCGTCCACAGCTCCTTGGTCACCGTGGTGTCGGTGATGAGGCGGTTGTCCGTGTTGATGGTCACCCGCAGGCCGTAGTCGAAGTAGAACTTCAGCGGGTGCGCCGACAGGCTCGTCACGGCGCCCGTCTGCACGTTGGAGGTGGGGCACACCTCCAGCGGGATGCGGTGGTCGTTGACGTAGTTGAGCAGGTCCCCGTCCTCGCGCAGCCGCGTGCCGTGGCCGATGCGGTGCGCGCCCAGGTTGTGGATGGCCTGGGAGATGGACTCGGGGCCGTAGGCCTCGCCCGCGTGCGCGGTGCAGTTGACGTTGTTCTTGAGGATGAGCTGGAAGGCGTCCCGGTGGTCCTTCGCCGGGAAGCTCGCCTCCGCGCCGGCCAGGTCGAAGCCGATGACGCCGCGGTTCTTGTAGGCCACCGCCAGCTCCGCCAGCCGCATGGACGTCTGCGGGTTGATGTGGCGGATGCCGCAGACGATGACGCCGCACTTGATGCCCGTCTCCCGCTTCGCGGCGCGCAGGCCCTCCAGCACGGAGTCGATGACCGTGGTCATCTTCAGGCCCTTCTGCAGGTGCAGCGCGGGCGAATAGCGGACCTCCAGCCAGCGCACGTTCTCCGCGGCGGCGTCCACGGCCAGCTCGTAGGCGGCGCGGTAGAGGGACTCGGCCGTCTGGAGCACGGAGAGCGTCACGTCGAAGGCGACGAGGTACTCCTCCAGGCTCTCACACACCTCGCCCATGTGGATGGCCTTGGCCAGCCCATCCTCGGTGTCGGCGAGCAGCTTGATTTTCTGCTGCTCGGCCAGCTCCAGGATGGTCTTCAGGCGCATGGACCCGTCCAGGTGGCAGTGGAGGTCCGTCTTGGGCAGTGCGCGCAACAGCTCTTCCGTCACCGCCAGGGTGGGCGGCGGCACGAAGTCCGTCCGACGGGCGGACGAAGGAATGCCGGTGGCGCTGGGAATCTCGTCATCACGAATGGTAGGCATGGTCCAAGTTCCTTCCTTGCGTCATCCTCCAAACCATGTCGTCTCGCGCCTGTCCATGCACGCCCTTGCTGCCCGCCCTGGCGCTGACATTGGTGGCCGCCATGGGGTGCCGGGAGCCCGCGACGAGCGACTTCCGCCATTCCACGGACGCCTCATCTCGAGCGGGGCTGGTGGCCCTGCCGGACGGCGTCCTCACTGCCAATGAGGCGGGCACCGTCGTCCGCCTGGAGCGGACCGGCCAAGTCTCCTGGCGGGCCGCCCTGGACAGGGAGGTGGCCACACGCCCGGCCCTGCTGGGAGACAGCGTCATCGCCGGGACGGTGGGCGGAGACCTGGTCCGGCTGAGCCTCGCGGACGGCGCGGTGCAATGGCGCCTCACCGGAGAGCCCCCTGTCCTTACCGCACCCGTGGCGGATGCGGAGGGGAAATTCGTCTTCCTGGTCGCGCCGGATGGGTCCGTCCGCTCCCTCTTCACGGACACGGGGAAGACGGACTGGGAGCGCCCCCCACCCGGAAAGCCCGAGGCGACGGCCGCGCCCCGTGGATTTCCCGTGCCGGTCCTCCAGGACGGCCTGCTGGTGGTGGCGCTGGGTGACGCGGGGCTGATGGCCCTGGCCACCCAGGATGGGGCGAAGCGCTGGCAGCGGGACCTCCGGGACGTGCTGGGGATGACGTTGTGGCGGGACACGCTCTACGTGAGCACCCGCCAGGGCCACGTCCTGGCGCTGCGGCTCGGGGACGGCACGTCCCTGTGGGAGCAGGCCCCCGCGGCGGCTCTGAGCAGTCCCCCCTCGCTGGCGCTGGGAACGGTGTGGGTCGGCACGGCTGGAGAAGTCTCCTCGCTCGTCGGCCTGTCCCCTTCGGATGGAAAGGAGGTGGCGCGCGTCACGCTGCCCGACCCGCTCGTCTCAGAGGTGACGCCGGTAAGAGAGAACCTGCTGCTGGTGCCCACCAGCGGGCGTCAGGGACGGCTCATCGCGTTGAACACGAGGACCTGGGCGCAGGCCTTCTCGGTCCGCGCGGACACGCCGCTGCGCACCCGCCCCGTGGTACTCGGCGACCAGGTCATCGTCCTGGGACTGGATGGCCGCGTGCTGTCGTGGCGGCTGCGCAAGGCCGACCCTTGAGCCTTCAATCGGGACGCCGCCGCGGGCTTCACCACGCCCGCAGTGTCGACAGTGAGCGCTCCACGCGGGCGGACAGCGTGCCGTAGTCACGCTCGGGCGCGGAGAAGGTCACCAGGACGAAGCCGTCCTTCCTGGGCACGAAGTACACCATCGTGCGCGCGCCGCCCGTCTGTGAGAATTCGTAGCGCGCCACGGGCCCCGCTGGGAGCGTCCCCTCCGTGTCCTGAAGCAACTTTCCGGGCGCCTTCAACCCCGCCGCCGCCAGCACGGCCTCCGGGCCTGCGTCCAGGGCAGGCGCCGCGCCGCGCACCGAGCGCAGCTCCAATCCCCCGTCAAAGCGGGCCAGCGCCGGGGGCCCGGCCTCCACGGAGCGCAGGTCCATGCCCGAGGGCGGCTCGTACTGCACGCCGAGGTCCTGCGAGGAGAAGCTTCGCGAACAGCCGAAGCCACACCACACCAGCAGGAGGCACCAGGTCAGCGAGGCGAGTCTCACGCGCCGGACTCTGCCACCCGCGCATTCGCCCTGTCAGGCGCGCGGGCTTTCTTTTGTCGCTCCCACACGCCTCCAAACCGGCTTGTCCACTCGGGTGCCCGCTTCTCAGCCCGGCATCAGGAAACGGGCGATGATGCGTTTGAGACCCACGCCTCCGCCGAACTCCACCGTCACCTTCGCGTTGGGGCCGTTGCCGTCCGCGGACACCACGCGGCCCACGCCGAACTGCTCGTGGCGCACGCGCATGCCGCGCACGTCCCCGCCCACGCCGTCCATGTCCGACGCCTGCGAGTACGAGCGGTCGATGCGCGGCCCGTCGTCCTCATCCCAGGTCCGCTTGCGCGGCGTCGAGGGCACCATGGGCCGAGGCGCTTCAGGGACTTCCTGCTCGCTGATGCCAAACAGCGCCGGCGGCACATCCCGCAGGAAGCGGCTGGGCGCGTTGTAGCGCAGCTCACCGAACAGCGAGCGACACTGCGCCAGACTCACGAAGAGCCGCTTTCGCGCGCGCGTGAAACCCACGTAGCAGAGGCGCCGCTCCTCGGCCATCTCCTCCGAGGGCTCCCCGTCCGCCGAGGCAACCTCGTTCAGGAACGTGGACTCGGACTTCACCGCGCGCGAGTGCGGGAAGACGTTCTCCTCCATGCCGGTGAGGAAGACGGCGTCGAACTCCAGGCCCTTGGCCGCGTGCAGCGTCATCAGCGCCACCCGGCCCTCGCCCACCTCCGCGTCCGCCTCGCCCACCAGCGAAATCTGCTCCAGGAAGGCCTGCAGCGCCGGCACGTCCGCCGTCAGCGGGGCCGCGTCCACTTCGGGAGGAACGTCGCTGGGGGGATTCGCCGCGGCCGCCACCGCCGCGGCCGCCCGGTTCAGGTCGAATTCCTGCGCCGCGCCCAGGAACTCGCGGAGGTTCTCCGCGCGCGTCTGAGACTCGTCGCTGCCCTCGGCCTGAAGCGTCTCCACCAGCTTCGTCTCGCGCAGCATCTGGTCCACCGCGCCCGCGGCTTCCTCGTTCGTCTGGGCGAATGCCGTCAGGGACTCCAGCAGGTTGCGGAAGCCCTTGAGCCGCTTCACCGCGGCACCATTGAGCGCGGGAATCTGCTCCGGCTGGGACAAGGCCTCGTAGAGGCTCACTCCGCGCGCGTTGGCGAAGTCCGTCACCCGCTCCACCGTGGTGTCGCCAATGCCACGCGCCGGGATGTTGATGATGCGCAGCAGGTCCGCGTCCGAGCGCGGGTTCACCATCAGCCGCAGATACGCGGAGGCATCCCGCACTTCCGCCCGGTCATAGAAGCTGCGTCCGCTCACCAGGGTGTACGGGACGCGCGCCAGGCGCAGCGCCTCTTCCAGCACGCGGCTCTGCGCATTGGCCCGGTAGAACACCGCCATGCTGGAGAGCTTGATGAAGCCCTCCCGCTGGAGCGCCAGAATCTGCCGCGCCACCTCCTGCCCCTCGGCCCGCTCATCGCGGTTGAGCATCAGGTTGAGCGTCTGGCCCCGCTGGCGCTCGGACCAGAGCTTCTTCTCCATGCGCCGCGTGTTCTTCCGGATGACCTCATGCGCCGCGTCCAGGATGTTCTGGTCGGAGCGGTAGTTCTGCTCCAGCTTCACCACCTTCGCGCCGGGGTACTGCCGCGGAAAGCCGAGGATGTTGTCCACGTCCGCGCCACGCCACCGGTAGATGGACTGGTCGTCGTCGCCTACCACCACCAGGTTGGCGGAAGGGGGCGGCGCCAGTTGCTTCAGCAGCGCGTACTGCACCGGGTTGGTGTCCTGGAACTCATCCACCAGCACGTGGTGGAAGCGGCGCCGGTAGTTCTCCAGCACGTCCGGCCGGGTGCGGAACAGCGTCACCAGCAGGAGCAGCAGGTCTCCGAAGTCCACTGCGTTGGCCGCGCGCAGCCGCTCCTGGTAGGCCGCGTACACCTTGCGCACCAGTTGGCCCCGCTCGTCGCCGGGCGCGACCTGCATGTGCTCCGGGAGCCGGGCCGCGTTCTTCTCCTGGTCGATGCGGTGGAGGATTTCGCGCGGCTGCATGGACTCGATGCCCGCCTCGCGCATGGCGCGCTTCACCACGTTGAGCTGGTCCGAGTCGTCGTAGATGACGAAGGAGCGGGTGAGCCCCACGTGCTCCGCCTCTCGGCGGAGAATCTGCGCCGCCGCCGAGTGGAAGGTGCTCACCACCAGCTCGTTCGCCTGGGCCCCCAGCAACTGCACCAGGCGCTCGCGCATCTCCCGCGCCGCCTTGTTGGTGAAGGTGACGGCCAGGATGCGCCACGGGTAGACGTTGTGGACCTTCACCAGATACGCCACGCGCCGGGTGATGACACGCGTCTTGCCGCTGCCCGCCCCTGACAGGACGAGCAGGGGGCCGTCACCATGCAACACGGCCTCGCGCTGTGGCGCATTGAGGTCTTCGAGGAGGGCGGATTCGTGTGGGTTCGCGGGAGACATTCGGGAGGGAACCCATGCTTCTAACGTCTTTCCCCCACCAATGGGCGCCCTTCCGCAGTCCCGCCCGGCCGCTCGGCCCCCAAGGCATGCGGTGCGCTTATATAATGGAGCGACTCCATGTCCGACTCCACGTCCGGCGCCCCTTCGAGGCCTTCCCAGGCTGACCTGGACCGTTACGCCGAGCAGTTCTCCCAGAGCCTCACCCTGCGCCTCTTCGGCGCGCAACTCAGCTTTCCGGAGGGCCGGAAGGTGGTCGTCACCATCCCCGAACTTCGGCCCGAACACCGGGGCGGCGCCGGCAGCGCCAGCGCCGTCAACGGAGGCATCCTCGCCGCCCTCTTCGACTACGCCGTGGGCTGCACCGGCGCCCTGGTGGACCCGGGCCGGCGCTGCGCCACCGTGCAGCTCTCCATGAGCTTCGAGCGCGCTGTCACCGGCGACAGTCTGCGCGTGGAGTCCGAAATCGACAGCCAGACGGTGTCCCTCCTCTTCGCCACCGCCCGGGTGTACGACGGTGAAGGCCGTGTGTGCGGCCGCTGCCAGGGCGTGGTGAAGCTCTCCAACCTCCGCTGGGCGTCGGGAGACAGTCCCGCCGTCAACTGACCCTTGCCCACCCCGCCCCACATCTTCCCTGCCCCCATCGATATGTCCGCGCCGGACACACGTTCAGGGGACACCGGGGAGGAGGCGTGCTCCCCGGACGCCTCTGAGCGACGGGAAGACGGCATGAGTGCAGCCGTGCAGGGCCTGCGGATGACGACGCTGCGATTGTCAAAGGAAGCCGACGAGCCGGCCGAGGCGACGGCGCCCGGGGAGGACGAAGCCCTCCTCGCGCGGCGCGCCCTGGCGGGTGAGAGGGCGGCCTGGGACGCGCTGGTCGCACGCCATCACCGGCGGGTCGTGGTATCGCTGCTCGCACGTGGCGTCCGGGTGGACCGGGCGCAAGAGCTGGCCCAGGAGACCTGGGCGCGGCTCATCCAGCAACAGCAGCGCGGGCTGCTGACGGAGCTTCGCCTGCCCAACCTCGCCCTCACCCAGGCGGCCTTCCTGGCCGCGGACGACGCACGACGGGCCCGTCGCGAGTCCATTGCCGGGGCGGTGGATGAACTGCCGGAGCGTCACCACCCGGTGGACCCGTCCGTGTCCGCGGAGCGGCGCCTGCTGACCGAGGAGCAACTCTCCCGCGCACATGCCGCGCTGGCGCAGGTGTCTCCCAGCGCACGAAACGTCTTCCTCCTGGCCTGTGACGGCCAGGAGCTCCCTCATGCCGCAATCGCCTCACGCGTTGGCCTGTCGGTCCAGCGCGTGCGGCAAATCCTGTGCGAGGTCCGCAAGAAGCTGCGCACCGCGCTCGAGGAGGAAACCCATGCTTAAGCCCCACCTCACCCGCGACTCCGCGGAGCAGTACATCCTGGGGGCGCTGGCACCCGAGAAGGCCGCGAGCCTCGAGGCGCACACGCTGGAATGTGATCCGTGCGCCCGCCTGCTCCAGGAAGAAGCCCTGCTGTCGGAGCAACTCCACGAAGTCGCCAACACCTATGCGCCCGCCGTCCACGTCCTCCGCCCGGCCCACTGGGAGACTCGACGTCTCGCGGCCGGCCTGGCCGGTGCCGCGCTGGCTGCGGCGGCGGCCTGGGCCTTCGTCGTGTTGCCCGGTGGACGGCAACCGCCCGACGCGCCCAGGACGCTGGCCCTTCATGTCGAACCGCCCTCGGTGGAATTCGAGACAGAGGTCGCCGAGCCTCAGTCCATCGTCGTGGCGTGCCCGGACCTGGCCACCCAGGCGTCCTGCACCCAGGCTGCCGAGGAGCGTGGGCTGCTCGTCCAATATCCCTGGGGCTCGGGTGAAGTCCCGCGCTATGAGGCCCGCACTGGCCTCCCCGAGGGTGCGCTGAGCGCGCGCCGCCCCGTGTCGCTGTGAGGATTCCCGTCATGGACTTCCGGAAGAAACTCGCCGCCCTACTGCTCGCGCTGGCCTCCACCGGGGCCGGTGCGCAGCCGTCGGAAGGCGCCCAGAAGCTGCCAGTCGGCTGGTATGTGACGGAGAGCGCCCCCAAGCGCTACGAGGCCGGCGTGGACAGCAGCGCCACGTGCGAAGGCAACCGCAGCGCCTACCTCCGCTCGCTGTCGCTGGATGAGAATGGCTACGGCACCTTCATGCAGGCCTTCGGCGCGCATGACTTCCGGGGCAAGCGGCTGCGCTTCTCCGGCGCGCTCCGCATCAAGGACGTGGAGGGCTGGGCAGGCCTGTGGATGCGCGTGGAAGGGCCCGACCCGAAGCAGCCCCTGGCCTTCGACAACATGCAGTCGCGCGCCCTGGTGGGCACTGCGGGCTGCAAGCGCTACGACGTGGTGCTGGACGTCCCGAAGGAAGCCACCACCATCATGGCCGGCCTCATCATGAGCGGTACGGGGCAGGCCTGGCTGGACGGCGTGCGCTTCGAGGTCGTCGACACGTCCGTGCCGGTGACGGACCTGCTGGCCTCGCGGCCGGTGGTGGCCGCCGCCGGTCCTTCAGGACTGGAGGCCCCCCCCGCGCCGGTGGCGAAGAACGACCAACTGCCACTGGGCCGCGTGGGTGACGTCTGGTTCAACCACGGCCGCATCGCCGCGGACAAGCCGTACACCCGGCGCAAGGACGGCGTCTGGGTGAGCATCCTCGGTGAGGAAGTCTACGAGCACGGCATCGCGGTGACGGGCACGCTGGGACAGCGCGCGCTCGAGCTGAAGCTGAAGGCCGGTGGACGGCGCACCCTCATCGAGGGGACGTGGGGTGAGGAGCCCGTCAACATCCAGCTCACGCCAGAGAAGCTCACCATGCGCTGGGGCCGCAACATGCGCGAGATGGCACGACACCTGGACCCGCAGGTGGGGGCCACGTGCAACCGCTACCAGCGCACCGAAGGCCCCCGGGTGATGGACCAACTGGACGTCTGCGGCGCGGCGCTCGGCACCCGCCCACCCAACGCGCAGCTCATCATCTCCTTCCTGGTGAATGGCTTCAGCCCCACGTTGCCGGCGGGGAGCCTTCCCATTCCGCGGCCCCCCGTGCGCAGCCGTCAGGCGCTCGACACGCAGCGAACCGCAATCCCCATGTCCCCCTGAGCGCGGAGGGCCCGTGACCACGGGCCCCGGCGCGAAACGGGGACCTCCCGTCAGAAGGCGAAGTCGCGCTCCAGGGTTTCGCTCCCCGCCTGCACGGACAGGTGGGCAGAGCGCGCGCCGGTGGACGACGCGGACGTCAAATCAAAGGCGATGCCCTCCGGCCCATGGGCCGGCTTGAGCGAGGGACGGCCAGGGCTCAGGAACACCGCCGCCGTCACGGTCCGGCCAGACAGGGGCAGCACCAGCAGGCGCACGCGCTGACGCTCGCGCACCAGCACCACGCGAAAGTCGCGGCGCTCATCCAGCACCTCGCGCTGCTCCGGCAGGCGGGCGGCGTGAGCGCGGTGGGAGACAGGCGCGCGCGAGGTGCGCGCGGAGCGGGCCACCGTCCCGTCCTCCTCCATGTCCAGCGCCTCTTCGATGGCCGCCTCGCCCTCGTCCAGCGCCAGCACGGCCTGGGCACACTCGCCACAGCGCGCGGTGTGCGCATCCAGCCGGGTCCGCTCGTCCTCGGACAGCAGCCCCATGTCGAGGCGCCAGAGGTCGTCCGCGGTGAGGTGCCGGCGGGGGGGCATGTCCACGGGCGCGGCATCCGCCATGTCCGCGCGGCACGCGTCGCAGTCCTGAAGATGGGCCGTCAGCGTCTGGGGATTGGCCGTCCAGGTGGCGACCAGGTCATCGCAGCTGGCGCGCGCGGAGAACCACCAGGCGGCGTCCTGCTCGGCGGGCTCGAGGAGGTCGAGCTCCTGCCGGCGCTGCGGATTGAGTGGGATGAACCAACGGGCTCGGGGACGGAGTGCTGAGTCCAGACTCTGGAGCGCAGCGAGAAAGCGGTCTCGAAGCTGCGCGGACTCGCCGTCGAGGGCACCGTGAAAGCCCTCCCAGACGGCCAAGGCGTGTGCGGCGGAGGCGGCCCGGTCGCGAGCGGAAAGTCCCTCCAGCGCGGAGACCCGCCACATGTCTGCCTCTTCACCACCGTCGAGCGCCACCTCGACAGCTTCTTCCGCCGCCCTCAGCAGCACCGGCTGCAGCGACTGGGGCTTCTGCGCTTTCAACCAGGCTTCCACCTGAGGTCGACCCAGGCCCCGCAGGGCGGCGTCCACACCTTCGGTCTCCAACCGGGAGCGGCGGCGCAGCAGGTCACCCGCCGCCTCGAGCACTTCACCGGGAGAAGCCGTGCCCGACAGGAGCTGCGAGCGGCGGGCGGAATAGCGGGACAGCGTATCTCCAACAATCATGGGTTCATTCCTCCTGGGTACCCCGGGTGTGGCGGGGAAGGAGGCGGCTCACGCTTCCTCCCCATGCGACTCGCGATGAAGGTCCAGCAGGTAGAGCTTGAGGTAGGCCTGGGCCCGGCTGACGCGCTTGTAGCTGTTCACCACGGTGATGTTCAGGCGCCGGGCACATTCTTCGTGATCCTCGACGTCTTCGTGGTGGTACAGGTCCCAAGCCGAAGCTTCCTTCGGGTGCTCCTGCTGGAGGCGGGCAAATGCCGCCCAATACAGCTCCTGGGCTTCGGCGCGCTCTTCACGCCGCTTCCCGAACTCGACGGCGCGAGCCACCTCGGAGGGTGGCTCTTCCATGGCGTCATCAGGGTCCGACGGAGGCGCCGCGAGCTCCTCGCGGTGCTTCCGGTAGAAGTCGATGGCCACGTGCTTGACGATGCGCAGGAAGAACGTCTTGGGAGACGCGCTCCGGCCGGGCATCTGCTCCGACACGCCGCGGAACTGGTCCAGACCCCGGTCGATGAACTTCCCGACCGCGTCCTGGAAGAGCTCGTCCGCGTCCGCTGGGGAACCACGGCCGTAGCTCGCCTGAATCTTGCTGATGACGTACCGCGAGGGCCGGGCCCACCGCTGCACCAACGCCCCAAGCGGGCCTCCAACAGGCTCGCCAGTGGCGCGGCGGCGGACCACCTCCGCGAACAATTCGTCATCCGTGAGCTGCTCGTACACCGGAAGGACCTGGGGGCTGCGCCGGGGAAGTCGCCCCGGGATGTTGGGTTACGGGGATGTGGCGCGGCAAGGTACCACGTTGGCATCCGCAGGCAGCCTCCGAGACAAGCAGGGGGCGCCAACCCGGCGAAATCACCGGACAATTGGCACCCGCGAAGTCGGACGAAAGCCGCATGGCGTTCCTGACCGGATTTATAGAGCAGGCGTCAGAAACCAGGCCCCGGAAAATCACCTGTCAGGAACAGCGGGGGCCCGCGTCTTCGCCCCCATCGCTTTCGAGCGCCCGGCCGAAGCGGCCCTACAAGCCGTGGTTCGACTCCACACATATGCCCCATGGGCGTATGCCGACGGGTGGTCCGTCACTGATCCTGGAATCAGCCAACTGGCTTCTTCACTCGGGCGCTCAACCTTTTCCTTCTTGAGGATTCGCGTCATGTCCCGCCGCACCATCGTCATCGGAGACCTTCACGGCTGCTACGACGAAGCCGTGGAGCTGCTCGGCAAGGTGGGCGCGACCTCCAGCGACCGGATCATCTTCGCGGGTGACCTGGTGGACCGGGGCCCGAAGCGCCGCGAGTGCGTGGAGTTGGCCATGCGGCACGAGGCCATCCTCGGCAACCACGAGGAGAAGCACCTCCAGCAGCGCCACCGGGCGGACGAGCGGTTGCATCCCGACCACCTTGAGACTCGCCGGGTGCTCCAACCCGGGCACTACGACTGGATGGCCCGGCTGCCTCGCTACCTGCGGCTGCCGGAGCACAACGCCATCGTGGTGCACGCCGGCATGCTGCCGGACATCCCCGTCGAGCGACAGGACCCGTACCACCTGCTCCATGCCCAATGCATCCGCCCCCCGGCGGCCAAGAGCTACTGGCCGTCCAAGGCGCCAGAGGGCTGGACCTTCTGGACACACCACTGGACGGGCCCGGAGCGGGTCATCTTCGGTCACACCGTCTTCGACGCGCCGCTCGTCACCGAGCACGCGGTGGGTATCGACACCGGGTGCGTCTACGGACGGTCGCTGACGGCGGTGGTGCTCCCCACCTGGGAGCTCGTCTCGGTGCCGGCCCGGAGTACGTACCGGGGCGGCAAGGACGTGGCCCGGATTCCGGTCCACGGCGACGTGTCCGTCTTCTCGTAATCGATTTCGCGCCCGGCCGACGGGGTCCAACACGCAATACAGCTGTCGCGGGTTCGAATCCCGCCGGAGCCATTCGTGGCTCCGTAGCTCAGCGGTAGAGCACTGGGACCGTTAATCCAAGAACGGCCTCGTCACTCGGGCGCACCTTTTCCTCCCCATCCTCACTTCGCACGGGCCGCCTTCGCTGAAGCGCTAGGCACTCGTGCGTCCACGCGCGGTGCACTCCGCTCGCTTCGTCGCGAGTGGTCCGCCACGCGCCTGACCCGCGGCACGTCCCTAGGGGGACACCATGACGACCCAGACGCAGAACCCGAACGCGCTGCTGCCCGAGTCGCAGCGCGGTCCCGCCGAGCGCCTGCTGGACCTGGTGCTCGGAGGCTCCGCCCACCTGTGGCACAACCGGCCTGGCCTGGATGTGAATGGCACCTGGCACGCGGCGGCGCACGCCACGCCGTTCCAGCGTGAAAAGGGGCGTCCGGTGAAGCCGGGCCTCTTCGTGCCCGCCGCGGTGAAGCTCTACCGGCAGCTCCTGGACATCTACCGGCTCAACGCGGAGCTGATGGCGCACTTCGCGTCGTACGCGCTGACCCAGACGGACTGGCGCGACCTCAAGGTCGCGACGTGCGCGCTCATGCTGGTGCAGGAGCACGCGGGTCAGCCCGTGCGCGACGAACAGGGCGGCGTGGCGTTCCATGACGACGACTGGCGAGCCATTGGCGAAGCGATGGTGCTCCACTACGAGCGCAAGTCGACGCGCATGCTCACGCCCAAGGCGGTGCTGCGCGTGGCGGAGCTGCTGGAGCATCCGGAGATCGCTCGGCTCAACCGCGAGGCGGGCTTTGGCGACCCGGCATCCCGAAAGGCGCCGCTGGGCCGCTGGAAGCGCGTGGCGTCGAAGTGGCTGGCTGCGCGTGAGGCCAACATGCCCATGCTCCAGGGCCTGGTGAAGGCGGGCTACAAGGAGACGCTGAAGAAGCTGGCGCGCAAGGCGGGCTATAAGCCGCGCGCGCAGGGCTTCTTCGAGGTGCTCGGCTGGAAGCAGAAGCAGTCCGCGCAGGGCCACCGCGAGGTGGGCCTGAATGGGCTGACGCTGGTCAAGCGCGAGCGCTTCGACGGCCTCTCGGAGGCGGAAATCTGCGAGTGGATCGACCTGGAGCGCCTCTCCTACAAGGAGGTCGTGGGCCGACTGCCGAAGGACGTGGGTCTCACGCCGGCCATCATGGCGGCGCTGCTGCCCTCGTTGTCGGACCGTGACCTGCGGCTGATGACGCCCACGCTCGAGGAACTGGGCCTGCTGACGGACCCGGCCATCCGCGCGCGTTGGGAGAAGGCGGTGCACACGGCCACGGACCAGCGGGCGCTGAACATCGCGAAGAACGTCCGCAGCGCGGTGCTGCGACGCAAGCTGGAGGAGGCCAGCGACAACGCGGCACGGCAGGCGGTGGCGGAGGCGACGGCGGAGACCGACGTGCGGGTGATGTTCCTCATCGACAAGTCGGGCTCCATGGAGGGGGCCATCGAGAGTTCAAAGGAGGCGCTGTCGCGCATCCTCGCGGGCTTCCCGATGGACAAGCTGCACATCGCCGCGTTCGACACCCTGGGCACGGTGCTGCGTCCCAAGGCCGCCAACCGCATCGCCGTCCAGCACATGCTGACGGGGCTGCGGGCGTCGGGAGGGACGGTGCACGCCTCCGCGCTGTACGCATTGCATCGTGACGGCGTTCGCGTGCCGGAGGACGCGAAGCTGGTGGTCATCGTGGTGGGAGACGAGGCCGGAGAGGCAGGCGACCAGTTCGCCCGGGCATTCCGTGACCTCCACATCCCGGTGTCAGCGATGGCCCTGCTGGTGTCGGTGGCACATGCGCGGGGCTCGACGGTTCGAACCTGCGCCGCGCAGCTGCGAGTGCCCTTCAGCGAGGTGAACGTGGACCAGTTCGAGGACCCGTACCAGGTCCCCCGGGTTCTCAAGGCGCTGATGGATGCGCCCACGCTGCCCGGAACCGCCCAGTCCGGCTGGGTGGAGCGGGTGATGCGCACGCCGCTGCTGAAGGTGGCGTGAAGCCAACGCAGTGAGGAAGGAGGAGGCGTCGTGGACTACCGGAAGTTCCTCGGGAAGGTGGAGTCGGTGGTGCTGCCGTATCTAGGCGGTGGCACCGTGGATTCCGCCTCGCGACGCCTCCGTGTCACCACCCCGGTCACCCCGGGGTGGTGGCGCTTCGATGTGAAGGGACGAGACGCCACACCGCGTGAGCCCTCCGAGCCCGAGCGCCTGGAGGCGCTGCCGCGCGTGCGGGGCCATGCCTGGGGACGCCGGCTGGTGCGAGAGGGCGCCGTGGCGGAGCCCCTGGAGCTGATGCCGGAGGAGGAGCCGCCGCGCCTGGCGCCGGTGAGCGCGCGCCGATGGTTTGACGGCACCCTGCTCTTCGAAGGCGTGGAGTTCGAAAGCGAAGCCGAGGGCGCGGCACGCCTCGCGCTGGAGCAGAACCACCCCCTCGCCCACATTCGGGGCGTGAGTGCCCCCCTGCGGGCCGCGTTTGGCTACGCCCTGCTGGAGCGTGTCTCGCACGACGTGGGCATCCGCTTCGCACCCGCCGAGGTCCGAGGCCGGATACTCGCGGTGGCGGAGGGGGGCCGCGTTCCGGCGGAGGATTGCCTGCGGCGTCTGAACCACGAACGTGAGGCCCAGGCGGCGCGGACGCGACAGGAGCGAGAGGCCGCCGAGCGGCGAGCCCGGTCCGCGGAGTTGGTTGAGGAAGCCCAGCGACGCATGGCCCGTCTGGCGACGCGGGGCGTCCGCGGGAATCCGAGGGAGGACGGCATGCAGCGCGCACAGCAGGCGCTGCTGAACGCGGGCGCTCGTCCGCTGGACCTGCGGCGGCTCGCGGGCCAGCGATTGGAGGTGACGTATGCCTTCATGGGGGAGCGCTTCGTCTCCATCGTCGCGGCGGACTCGCTCCAGGTCCTGGACGCGGGCATCTGTCTGGCCGGTGCGGACGGAGATGTCACGCTGGAGAGCCTGCCATCCGTCATTCGCGAGGCCATTGAAACGGATGTCCTGGTGGTGACCCGGCATGCCTGAGGAGACGGCCATGTCCACACGAGAGGTCTGCCTGCTCATCGGCCACGGCGGCGAAGTGCTGTGGTGCGACGCGTCCGACAGCCCGAATCAACTGCCCGACTCACGCGCCCGCTGGGAAGCCATCTGGCGACTGCGTGACGTCCTTGAAGAGGTGGCGCACAGCCACCCCGACGGTCCACTCGGCTTCTCCGCCGAGGATGAAAGCACCATGGCCGCGCTCACCTCCGCGCTCGGGAAGCCCCTGCGCTTCTCCGTCGTGGCGCCCGAGGGCATGGTGGCGCGGCTGCGAGGCCGAGACGTCCTGGTCGCGGCCGAGCCCTGGTGGGCCGAGGCGCTTCGCAGCGCCTCCGGCATCCGCCACACCCCCAGCGGCCTTGCTTGAGTCTTCAGACGGTGCGCGTCCACAGGTCGCGGATGTCCGG
Organism: Myxococcus sp. AB056; assembly: GCF_006547365.1. NCBI lineage: Bacteria > Pseudomonadati > Myxococcota > Myxococcia > Myxococcales > Myxococcaceae > Myxococcus > Myxococcus sp. AB056. The sequence goes on from NZ_VHLB01000037.1 coordinate 39,322, forward strand.
CGGGAGCTGGCCCATGACGTCCTCGGACTCCCCTTCGGTTATCTGGTGGCGGACGGCATCCATCACCGCGCGAACCACCGGCTCCACCGCGTCTGGATGAAGGCTCAGGTCCTCCCCGACCCGACGCAGAAGGTGCTCGCGGTGGAACTTGGGAGGCAGCTCTTCCTCGTGCTTCTCACAGCGGTGCAGCAGCAGGGTCAGCTTGCGAGGAAGCTGGTCCTCCAGGTCGCTTGCCTCCTCACTGAGGATTCGCTGTTCCAAAGCGCAGAGGACGGACACCGCGGCCTTCTCGGCCACGGCGGGTGACATGCCGCCTCGCTCGCACAGGTGCTTGATGAAGGCCGCGTACGTCTGGCTCGTGCGTGACTCGTGCCGCAGCCGCCTGCGGACCTCGATGGGCGTATCCCGGCGGCTGGTCTGACGCTCGCTGCCCTGCGGAGCGCCCTTTCCCTGCTCACGGTCATTGGGCATGGGCTGTCCTTCCTTCATGAAATGGCGTGTGCGCCTCACGGTGCCCACGCCATCCAGAAGGAGCACGACATAGCGGTACGAAAGCCGTGCCGCCGCCTCCCCGCTCGCTACGCGGCCTTGCTGCGCACGTACGTCTCGAAGAGTTCCCCAAAGAAGAAACGCCCGAAGCGGGCGAGCGCGGCCAGCCGCTGCACCGTGCCCTGGGCATGGAGCACCCGCAGGGTGGAGAGCTGCACGGCGAAGTCCTTGGCGTTCAGCCGCAGGTAGCCCCGGAAGATGCAGGGCCCCGAAGCGTCCTCGCCACGGTAGATGGACACCAGGAGCCGCGTGGTGTCCACCCACAGGTCCGGACCGTCGTCATCATGGACGTCCTTGTAGCCGTCGACGAAGAAGCGCTCGCCGGACTCGGAGACCAGCGGGAGCTGGTAGCGCATCCGCCGCCCGCCAGGACGAGCGCCCTCGTGGGTCATCAGGTGCAGCACGCCCTGCTCCACCGTCATCGGACGGGAGGACAGCACGGGCGCCACCACGCAGCCCGACAGCTGCATGGGATGCAGCGGATGCGCGAGCGTCTCCTCCAGGTCCCGTGAGTCCACCGTGACAATGAAGCGGAACGGCGACGTATCCCTGCGCGCGGGGTCCCCGGCTCGCAGGAAGTCCTCGTCGGCCCCCGCGGAGATGTAGCCGTACATGGTCTCGGTGAACTGCACGGCCAGGGGCTGCGTGGGCCGCGGCCCCGGGGCCTCCGGAACAGGCGAATAGTCCACGCTCCAACCGTGCCGCCGGGCCATCAGCGCCACGGTGCGCTCCGCCACCGCGGAGATGGTGAGCAGCGGGTTGATGCCCAGCGGCCTCGGAATCACGGAGCCGTCGCTGACGTAGAGGCCCTCGTGGACCTCCGTGCCCTCGGGTCCCGCGAAGACGCGGCCCTCGTGGTCCACCACGCCCTCCTCCGCGCGCTCGCCCATGGCGCACCCGCCCAAGGGATGGGTGCACAGCAGTTCGTGGCCGGTGAGCTTGTTCCAGAGCGGATTGCGCACGAAGGTTCCGCCCAGCGCCTCCGTGGCGCGGCGCAGGCGTTCATCCACCCGCGTGAAGACAGCCTGCCTCCCCGCGTCCGGCCAGTGGACGCGGACCCGGTCGCCCGACAGGCGCAGTTCACCCGCGCCGTCGTCATGGGACATCACGAGGAACGTCTGCGTGTTGCGCATGGCCCCGTGGTACGGGCCACGCACGGCACTGTCCGCGATGCGCGCCAGTTCCCCAACCCGGTCGATGGCGCCCCGGTCCGTGTCCTGCCCGGCGATGGCCGACGCAGCGGCGAGCAGCGCCGTCACGGGACGCGCGAGCGCGGCGGGGATCGCGCCGTTCTCGATGATCATGCCGTCTTCCTGCCGCAGCGTGGCCCGGTCATCGATGATACCGGTGATGGTGGGGCCCACGGGCTCGCGCCCCGCGGAGGGCGCCTCGCCCAGACCCACGCCATGGACAGGGACGTCCGTGTTGTAACCGAACGCCATCACGTCCCCGTTGTTGCTGAAACGCTGGCCCAGACGCCCGGAGAGGGACAACCCCAGCGCCTTCGAGCGAAGCAGGAGCTCCGCGGTGCCCATGGTCCCCGCCGCGAGGATGACCCGGTCGGCGGTCAACCACAGGTCTGGCGCATCGAACCGCTCGCGGCCGGCGTTCATCGGCCGGTAGTACACGCGCCACCGGGCACCATCGCGCGCCAGGTAGCGCACGCCCACCTCGGTGAAGAGCTTCGCCCCATGGCGGTGCGCGTCCGGCAGGTAGTTCATCAGCACGGAGTTCTTCGCGCCGAAGTTGCAGCCCGTCATGCAGTCACCGCACAACGTGCAAGCACCCTGACGCACCCCCGCGGCGTTGACGCCCTCCTCGAAGGTGACGGTCAGGGGTGGCCGGCGAAAGGTGCCGCCCAGCTTCTCCGCCGATTTCGCCAGCGCCGACAACGTGGCCAGCGGCGGCGCGGACTCCGGATAGGGCAACGGCCGCAGCATGTGCTCGGCCCAAGCGAAGCCGTCCTCCAGCAAGCCGTCCACGTCGGCGCGGAACGCGTCCGGCCAACGCCCGTCCAGGAACACGCGAGGGTCCGGCCGCATGGCCACGTTGGCATTGATGAGCGACGTCCCGCCCAGGCCGCAGCCCGTGACGACGGAGACGTCCCCGCCCCGGTGGAGCTCGAACAAGGCCGTCGGACTGCCCACATCGCCGGCGGCCTCGGGATCGAAGTGAACCTGGAACTCGGACATGAACTCGGCGTCCGTGCGCGGGTAGTCACCGGGCAGGAGCTCCCGGCCTCGCTCCAGGACACAGACCTGCTGGCCCGCGCGTGCCAACCGGCTGGCGGTGATGGCCCCTCCGTACCCCGAGCCCACCACCACCACGGCGTAATGCGACGCCAGCTCACTCCAAGGTGACGACAACCTCCGCATTCGCGCTCCCAATGACATCTCCCGCCCTGGCCCCAGCCCCTTTTCGCGGCCTGAGGTGCTACCGCCAGTACGGGCTGGCGGGAAGGACGGACAGGGAGACAGACGCCCGAGCCGCCGTTCCTTGAGGCCCCAAGCGAGGGAGCCACCTCCGGACATAGAGTCGGTTGGGACGGCGGTCAAAATCAGGGGCCGGCACCTACTCCAGTTCGGCGCCCTCTCCGTCGGCGCGACGGAGTGCGTTGACCAGCCGGTGCGCATGCCGCGTGGTCTCCGGCTCGCGGTACTTCGGGCTCACCTTGAGCACCCACTCCACCGCCGTGGGCAGGTCCATCAGGTGGCCCGGGGACACGTAGACGGGCTGCACGCCCTTGCGCGTACGCACCGCCATGCCCACGACCTCGCCCCGGTGCATGAGGGGCGCGGTGGAGCCTCTCGCCTCGCCCAGCGGTCCATGCGTCCCCACCAGCAGGGACTTGGCACAACCGATGGATGGCACGCCGAACAGCAACCCTCCGTGGCACGCAATCCCCATGCGCCGGGGATGGGCGGTGCCTTGTCCATCGAAGATGACCACATCGGGGCGCACCGTGAGCCGTTCCCAGGCAGCGGCGATGATGGGCAGCTCGCGAAAGGACAGCAGGCCCGGCACGTAGGGAAAGTGCAACGTCACCACGGCCTCAGACTGGGCCACCGGCGCCAACGTCTCCACGTCCAGGACGACGAACCCACCAAACCCGGTGTCCTTCCCCTTCTCCGTGGAGATGTCCGCGCCCGCGATGCGCTCCACCTTCAGCCCAGGGGGCGGCCGGAGCACCAACTGCTCACGCAGCCGGCGCTGCAGCTCCACCGCCTCCGAAGGCGTGACGTCCCACCGGCTCACCTCGGGCTGAAGCTCCATGCACACGCAACCTCCACTGCCAATCTGAAGGCTCTGACCTCAAGGGCAACCCATGACGTCCCTTCAGCGTGGACTGGTGAACGGGCCGTGCCCCTTTGGAACCCGCGACCCTCCACGCGCGAGAAGAAACCGCTGAGCCTGTCCTGGCGACCGGCGAGCCCACCGGATGACCTTGGCCCTACGCGTGCGTGCTCAGCTCTCCGCCCATGCCACGACCCACCCACGCCCGCTTCCGCCGGACGGGCCTTCCCCTCCTGGCGCTCTGTGCATGCCTGGTCGGCAGCGCAAGAACGGAGAGCCCGGTAGGGAGCGACCATGCGCCGCCCCGCCCTCCTTCCGCATCCCAGGGACACGGGCAGCTCTCCTCAGCCGCGCTGGACGCACTGGAACAGCGCATCCTCGGCAAGGGGTGCGAGACGATGTTGCTCGGCGATGCGAAGCGCCGCTTCGTCGAGTCACAGCTCCTCTGCGATGGCCACCTGTCCTTCATCCTCGTTCAGGCGGCGCTGGACGGCCATCCCCTGCCGGACACACAGCGACGACTGCATGCGCTCCTCGCGGACGCGCTGGGACGTGCCCGGGCCCCCTTCATGCGCGGTGGGACGGACGTCGTCCTGGGCCACGCCCTGCCACGGAGCATCCTCTACCGGGGCTATGTGCTGCTGATGCTCGCGGGCATCGAACGCGCGGGCATGCAGGACGCTGCGTCCACGGCGCTCTTCGATGCCCTGGCCAGCCAGGTCGTGAAGGCGCTCGAACACCAGTTGCTGCTGCCCAGCTTCAGTACCTCCATCTGGCCGTGTGACAGCGCGCCGGCCGCCGCGGCGCTGCTGCTCCATGGCCGGCTGCGAGGCCATGCGCCCTCCGAGGCCGCGGCGGAGCGGCTCATCGCGCGACTGGTGGAACTGTCCGCCCTGCCCTCGGGCTTTCCCACCCGGGTCGACGCGAAGGGACGCGTCGTGGAGCGGACGCAGCGGGCCACCACGCTCGCGTGGACGGGCGCCTTCCTCGCCATGGCCGCGCATCCCGCTGCGGGAACCTTCACCGCCACCCTGGTGCGAGATTACTGCGCTCGGCCCGCGGGCGCGCTCCTACCGCTGGCGGCCTGCCGGGAGTGGCCTCGCGGAGTGAAGGGGAAGGAGGACTCCGCCAGCGGTCCGCTCGTCTTTGGCGGCTACTCCGTGGGCGCGAGCGCGCTGGCCATCGCCGCGACTCGACTCTCCGACGCGCACGGCACGTGGCATGCCCACCTGGTGAACGCAGCACGAGAGATGGGCATCAACGACATCCTGTCACGCCCCGGGAAACGTCCACTCGAAGCAGTCTTGTACGAATGGGGAACCACCATTCGTCCTTGGTAGGTCATGGCCAGACATCGCGCCTTGGAGCGCCATGGCATGTTCAATCACGGACCGCCGTCTCATCCCTCCGGGTTGATTCATGAATAAGCCGTTTTTGATGTACACCCGTTTTACCCATCACAACCATTTCCTCTGGGTAAAACATGAATCGACACACACTGAAGCTGTTCGTCTCCGTGGGCATGATGTTGCTGATGGGGGCGTGCGCATCGCGGCAGGTGCCCTGCAAGGACCGCACGGCCAGCAGGCCCACGATGGGCCAGAAGCAGACCGGCAAGTTCATCACTGTCCGAAAGAAGATTCCGGGTGAATACATTGTCGTCCTGAAGTCGCCCGCACAAAGCCTGGAACAGGTCGAGGTCCAGCAAGCCACGACGAGCCTCATCACGGCTTACGGCGGCACTGCATTCGCGATGTATGAGAATGCGTTGCGTGGTTTCGCGGCCAAGATGACGGAAACCCAGGCGCGGGCCATGGCGAACGACCCCGCAGTGGACTACGTGCAAGAGAATGGCGTGGTCAAAATCGCCGAAAGCCAGCAGGGTCCCACGTGGGGCATCGACCGGATGGACCAGCGCAAGCTCCCGCTGGACAAGGTCTACACCTTCACCGCGACGGGCCAGGGCGTGCACATCTACATCCTGGACACCGGTGTGCGCTTCTCGCACCGGGAGTTCGGTGGCCGGGCCTCCATCGGCTACGACGCCATTGGCGACAGCATGCGGGGCAATGACTGCAACGGCCACGGGACACACGTCGCGGGCACGGCGGCGGGCGCCTCCTACGGCCTCGCCCGCAACGCGATTGTCCATTCCGTCCGCGTGCTGGGCTGTGACGGCTCCGGAGCCACCTCGGGCGTCATCGAGGGCATCGACTGGGTGACCCGGAATCACATCTCGCCCGCCGTCGCGAACATGAGTCTGGGCAGCGACGAGGACCCGGCGCTCGACGACGCGGTCCGCCGCTCCATCGCCGCGGGGGTCACCTACGTCGTCGCCGCAGGCAACGAAGACAACGACGCCTGCAAGCACTCCCCCGCCCGTGCGCCGGAGGCCATCACCGTTGCCGCCACCGACAGCAAGGACAAGCGCGCCACCTTCTCCAACTGGGGGGACTGCGTGGACGTCTTCGCGCCGGGGAACAAGATCAAGTCCTCCTGGCACTACGGCGACCGCGAGAGCCGGGAGATGAGCGGCACCTCCATGGCCACCCCTCACGTGACGGGACTGGCCGCGCTGTTCCTCGAGGTGAATCCCACAGCGAAGCCCGAGACGGTCGCCAACGCGGTGTTCACCAACGCCACCGAGAACACGGTGTCCAACCCGGGCTGGTGCTCGCCCAACCTGATGGCGTACTCGGGCTTCATCACCGCGCTCCCAGGGCTGCCCGTCGTGCAGCTCAAGGACTTCCTGCCCAAGCCCGCCGTGGTCAGCAGCAGCGAGCCGCGGTAGGCGTCTTCCCTGGCGGCCCGGCTTCCCGTGAGGGGAGCCGGGCCCCGGTTGGCAACACCGCTGGCCGGTATCGTCAGGAGCCTGCCCCCATCGCCGTCCCGGCGTGAGTCCCACGGGGCGCACCCTCGTGCTCCGCCGGGCGCGTGAGGAGGCGCACACGACGATGGCCACGCTCAACATCACCTACGACGGAATGTCCGCGGACGTCCCGGTGGAGCTGGACGGCCCCGTGCCGGACACGGACATCCGCCGCATCGCGACGGAGCTGGTTCGTTCGGGCGGAGTGCCCGGCCTTCACCTGAGCCAGCTTCGCGACGACGCGTTCGCCCACTTCGTCGTCGACCGGTTCCGGGGCGCACGGGGTGAGGAGCGCATCTACCTGCGTCCCAAGGTCCCCTTCGGGGCCCGGTGAGACACCGCCATGCGAATCCTCTTCTGTGGCGTGGGCGCCATCGGCTCCACCGCGGCGGTGCTGTGTCGCAACCTGGAGGCCACCCTGGTCTTCATCGACTTCGACCGGGTCGAGACCAAGAACCTGCTCGCCCAGGCCTACGTGAAGCCCTCCGTCGGGAAGAACAAGGCCGAGGCGCTCAAGCTCCAACTCCTCAACCTGCACGGGGTGAAGGCGGAGTCCCACGGCGTGCGGCTCACCCGGGACAACGCGGAGGCCCTCTGCGGTGGCGCGGGCCTGCTGGTGGACTGCATGGACAACCAGCACAGCCGGCAGGTGCTCATCGACTACGCGCGCCGGACGGGAAAGCCGCTTGTCCACGGCGCGGTGAGCGCGGATGGCACCTTCGGGCTGGTGCGCTGGGATGAGCGCTTCACCCCGGATGCCGAGGATGCCCAGGGCCAGGCCACCTGCGAAGGAGGCGCACACCTCCCCTTGCTGGGGCTGCTCTCCGCGACACTGGCCCGCGCCATCCAGGACTTCGTGAAGCACGGTACCCGGCGTGATTCGCTGGTGAACCTGAGTTCGGTCCTGTCCCAGTGACTCACGGGCGCGTGCGCCAGACTCGGCGCCGCTACGCGCCTGGCGTCTCGCGAAGTGACGATTGAAGTCCTTGGTGAACGCGCTCTCCGTCTCCTCGCCGACGCGGTTCGCGACATCACGGATGGCGGCCGGCTCCGCGGCGAGCGTCGTCGCCTGCGACTCGCAACACGCCTCAACGCTGCGTGCGCAGGAGGTAGAGTTGCCCCCGTCAAATCGGCGACGCTCCTCTTATGCGGCTGACAGAGCGCACCGCCGCAACCTGCGATTCACGTGCTCGGAGGTTCGATGGCGACCGGAGAACTGCTTGCAGTGAAGTTGTGGAACGAGTGGGGGCGCGCCATCGCGGCGAGTCGAGGGCTGACGGCACTCGACCTGTCCGCGCAGGTGCCACTCATTCGCGCCAAAAAGGCGGTCACACGCGTACTGGTTTCGCTCACCAGCTCGCCGCGAGGGGGGCTCGGGGCCGAGCTGCAGGTTCGCTTCGAGAAGAAGACGCCAGTCGAGCTCGAGTTCATGGGCACGACATACGTGGCATCGAAAGAGCTCGTCATCGCCGAAGGAGCGGGCACCCAGCAGGGGGGTCGCGTCAAGCTGGCTTCGAACGCCCTGAAGTTCACGCTGTGGGCCAACGGGGTGGCCCGTATCATCCCCTCGGTGCTCGAAAAGTCGCCGTTCATGGGGCGCGCGGATCGCTACCTGCGCTGCGGTCGAATCGAACAGCTCGCATATGGGCACGATGTCGAGCTCGGGCCCCTGAGGGAAATCGATGGCAACTTCACCGCCGACGCAGACGAGTTCGAGCTGCTCACCCGGCTGGGGCTCACGTGCACGGACGAAGCCGACAGCAAGAGCACGATCCTCACCCACGAGGAATGGATGGAGCGTAGGGACGAAGACTACGCGCGGATGGTCCACACCCCGAAAATCGTTTGGCGCGACGACGACGGGGGCCGCATCGAGCCCAATTCGAGCTTGCTCAACGTGAAGTGGGGCTACCGCGGACCGAAGCTCCGGACTGTCTGGTAGCTGTTCAGGCATGTCTCGTGCGTATAGACGGGATAGAGGCCATGTTGAGGCGCGGCAGGGGCCTGGGCCTGCGAGTCATGTGGAAGCCGGGCGGCCGACGCTACCCCAGCGCGACGATCGCGCGGTCACAGCCCACGTAGACCGTGCCGTCGGCGACGAGCGGTGCGGTCGACACGCGGTAGGGAGCCTTCCACCGCCAGCGCTCGGTTCCCTCCCGGAGCGTCCAGGCGTGGACGACGTTGCCGGCCCCCATGTAGACGACGCCACCTGCGATCGTCGGTGAGACCGTATCCTTCGGGGGCTTGTCGAGCGCGACCGACCAAATCTCTTTCCCGGTATCTTGGTCCAGCGCGTGGAGAATCCCGTGATAGCCGGAGAAGCACACGACGCCGTCCGCAACGGCGGGCGTTCCCCACAGCGCGCCGCCCGTCTCATACAACCAACGCTCTTTGCCACTGGCGAGGTCGAGCGCGCGAAGGCACTTCCCCAGACCGGACAGGGCATAAACCGTGTTGCCTTCGATCGCGGGCGCTCCGCCGTTGGCCATCGCACCGGCCTTCGCCGACCATCGCTCGCCCCCCGTAGCGCGGTCGAGCGCGACGATGTGGCCCTCGACGAAGTCGCGTCTGGTCCCGACGACGACCTGATCGCGCGTCACGCTGACCGCGGACCCCACACTCTCACCACAGCGTAGCTGCACGCGCCATCGCTCGACTCCCGTTCGCGCGTCGATGGCGACCACCCCACCGAGCCGCGTTCCCACGTAGACGTCGTCGTCGACAACGATTGGCGAGGAGGTCGCCTCGGAGTCACACGAGACGCTCCAGCGGATGGCGTGCGTGCCAAGATCGACGGCGTGACACTGCCCGCCACCGACGACGAAGAGCAAACCATGCGCAACCATCGGATTCGAGATGCTCTCAGAGACGCGCCCCCCGACCCGCACGCTCCAGAGCTCTTTTCCCTTCGCGAGGTCAAGCGCGTAGAGCTTGTCATTGTCGAAGTTCGCGAACAGCACGCCATCGTGGATTGCAGGCGTGTTGCGTGTGGTCGCAAGCGTGCCCGGCTTGAACTTCCAGCGGGCTCGCTTGACCACGAGCGGCCCCGTTCCCTCGAAGTGTCCGGTCCGCGCAGCATTGGCGCCAAAGAATACGGAGCGAGATGAATCCGACATGGGTAGATCCCTTTTAGCAGCCCGGCAGATGGCGTTCGTCGCGACGACCCTCGTCTGGAAGCGGAGGCATCTCGGACCAGTCGCCTTGAAGTTGGCTGCACGAATGCGTTCGGTCAACTTGGTCTGCCCCCAATTTTCGGACCAGTTGAAGCGTGAGAGAGTCCTCGCGACCACGAGGACTTCGGACAAGTCTCTGTAGGATTCGAGCATGCGCTCCGGATTCGCCACGTCCGATGGAAGGGCGACTCGCAGCCACTCTTCCGACTCAGGAGGCCGGAAGACGTTGAGCTCGGCAATCTTCCGTTGCCGCTCGCTGATGGCGAACTCGTCCAGCAGCCGCGAGAGGAACGGAGCTTGCTCTACTTGGGGAAACCACGAAGGCTAAAATTATCAACAACACATGAAAATCCGCGCCGAGCAGGAGGGCAATACGGACGATTTTCGCTTGTCACAATGAAACTGCGAAACACCCGTTCAGGTCAGTGGTAGCGTCTCTTCACCTTCCCACATCCTCATTCGCCATGCGTTTCCGGACAGTCACCTGCGCCCTCTCCGCCTGCCTGCTGCACTCCGCTACCGCCAGTGGCGCGCCGCCGACGCTCCCGCAGCTGCAGGCCTATACCGTTGATGCGTCCTGGTTGAAGCCCATGCAGCCGCTGCGCATCGCCGACCACACCTGGCAGATTGGCACCGAGGAGCTGACCGCCCTGCTGGTGGAAACCAAGGACGGCGTCGTGATGCTCGATGGTGGCATGCCCCAGATGGCCGACCATCTGCTGGCCAACCTGCGGCGTCGCGGCTTCGCGCCGCAGGACCTGCGCCTGCTGCTCAGCAGTCACGCACACGCCGACCACGCAGGCCCCTTCGCCGCACTGAAGCGCCGCACCGGCGCGCGGCTCGTGGCCAGCGCCGAGTCGGCGGTGCTGCTGGCGCGCGGAGGCAGCGATGATCTGCACTTCGGCGATGACATCACCTACCCGCCAGTCGTGGCGGATCGCGTGGTGATGGACGGTGAGGTCGTCTCACAGGGCGGCGTCGACTTCACCGCGCATTTCATGCCGGGGCATACCCCGGGCAGCATCGCCTGGACGTGGAATGATACTCGCGATGGCAAGCCGGTACGCATTGCCTACGTCGACAGCCTCAGCGCCCCCGGTTATCAACTGGTGGCCAACCCGCGTTATCCGAACATCATCAGCGACTACCGGCGCAGCTTCGCCACCGTGCGCGCCCTACCTTGCGATGTGCTGCTGACACCGCATCCGGGCTCCAGTGGCTGGGAATATGCAGCCAGAGACGCGGCCGGCGCCAAGGCGATGAGCTGCAAGGCCTACGCGGATGCTGCCGAGCGCGGGTTCAACACGCAACTGGCCGAAGAGCGCCGCAAGGCCCGTTGAAGCACGCGCAGGCGGCGCCCGTCCGGCACTTCAGTCGCTCCCGCGTGGCGACTTCGCGCCGGGACGCGTGCGGCTTCCGGGGGGCCACCTTCGTCCCCCAGTGGGGCGAAGTAGCAACCCGCGTCTCCGTCCAAGGACATTTGCCGAGCCCGACCTCTGGACTCGGCAAACCTCGCGACGGCACCAGGTTCGGAGGGAGTCGCGTATCCCATCTCCACCGAAACACACGCAGGCGCCCCACAAATCTCGGCCCGGACATCATCCCCAGACAGGCCCCCCAGGACACCCAAGAGGGCTTGCTACGCCCGCAAGCCAGAGCGTGTCTGCCTTTCGCGACGGGCAACAAGGCACCGCGCAACCCCCTTCGCGCAGCCCCCGGTAGAAGCTCGCCTCACTGGCGACGTACTCTTTCCCGGTGCGATGAGTTTGCGGCTGGGTCGGTCTGACGGACTTCCTCATGACTCCGTGTCCTGACGAGAACGAGCTGCTGGACTGGGAGCAGGGGCGCCTGTCCGCGGATGCCGTGGCCCGTCTGGAGGCCCACCTGGATGGCTGCGCGGCATGTTGCGCGGTGGTGGCAGGCCTCAGGGGAGCTGGAGTCCCGTCCCCGGAAGGCAGGGGGCCCCTGACGGCACCTCGGCTGAGAGGTACGCCGGAGCCTGGAGCACGCGTGGGGCGCTACGTGCTGCTGCGCCCCGTGGGCGAGGGGGGCATGGGAATCGTCTTCGCCGCGTATGACCCGGACCTGGACCGGGAAGTGGCGCTCAAGCTGGTGAAGCCCGGGGCGGTGGCGGACGCGGAGGCTCGCGGGCGGCTGGTGCGAGAGGCGCAGGCCCTGGCCCGGCTGTCCCACCCGAATGTCGTCACCGTTCATGACGTGGGGTTGGATGGCGACACCGTCTTTCTCGCCATGGACCTGGTGCGTGGGCGGACGCTGCGTCACTGGCTGGCGGAGCGGCCGCGGCCGTGGCACGAGGTGCTCTCGCGTTTCCTCCTCGCGGGACAGGGACTGGCCGCCGCACACGCGGTGGGGCTGGTGCACCGCGACTTCAAGCCGGACAACGTGCTGCTCGGGGACGACGGCCAGGTGCATGTCACCGATTTCGGCCTCGCCCGCGCGGAGCCCTCTCTCCTGACTCCACGGGAACCGTGGGGCGAAGATGCCCCCGCCAGACAGCTCCTGGCGACCGACGGCGACACCCGAACCGGCGTCCGGCGGGGCACGCCCGCGTACATGTCCCCGGAGCAGTGGCGAGGCCTTCGCGCGGACGCCCGCAGCGACCAGTTCAGCTTCTGCGTCGCGCTGTACGAAGCCCTCTTCGGCCACCGGCCCTTCGCGGGAGGAACGGCGAGCGAGCACGTCCGGGCCCTGCGTGAGGAGCGAGTGACGCCGCCGCCCCGCGGCTCGCGCGTGCCCGGCGCCGTGCGCCGCGCCGTCCTGCGGGGCCTGGCCGCCGAGCCATCCTCGCGCCACCTGACCCTGGCCGCGCTCCTCGCCCAGCTCGAGTCGGGCGCACACGCGCGCCGCTGGCGCTGGGTGGCCGCGGTGCTGACCACAAGTGTGGCGGCCAGCGCCGCCGCGGGCTTCGGCATGGCACGCGGTGACGCCGCGCGGGCGTGCACCGGCTTCGAGAGCCGGCTGGAGGACGCCTGGGGCGCGGCACACCGGGTCCGGCTGGAGCAGCGCTTCCGTCAGGGAGGGCCGCCGGTGCCGGGGGACGCCTTCGAGTCCACCACGCGGGCGCTCGACGCCTATGCCCAGGCGCTGGTGGCTCAGGAGCGGCAGTCGTGCGAGGACACGCGCGTGCGACAGGCGCAGTCCGAGCGGCTCATGGACTTGCGCGCCGCGTGCCTGGATGGCCGGCACCAGGCGCTGCGGGTGTTGGTGGAGCTGCTGGAGCGAGGTGAGCGAGAGGCGCTCACGCGGGCATCCGAGGCCGCGCGGCAGCTCCCCTCCCTGGCCGCGTGCGCGAACCGGAACGCACTCGCCCGCGTGGACCCACTGCCAGAAGCCCCGGAGGCCCGGCGGGAACTGGCGCGCCTGCGCCAGGAGTTGGACGGACTGCGCGTGCAGGGCGCGGCCGGATTCCATGAACGCGTGCTGCCCCGGCTGGAAGAGGTGGTGGGGACACTGCGAGGACTGAGGCACCGGCCCACGCTGGCGGGAGCCCTCCTCCTGCTGGGCGAGCTGCGAGGCACCGCCGGGAGCTTCGCCGCAGCGCGTGAGGCATTGGAGGAGGCAGTGCGCGTAGCGGAGGCAGGACACGATGACGAGACGGCCGCGCGCGCGTGGAATCGCCTCCTCTATACGGAAGTCCAGGGCATGGGCCTGGTCAAGGAGGCCCAGCGCACCGCGCGCATGGCGGAGGCCGCGCTGGAAAGATTGGGTCCCGAAGCCTCCCTGGAGGTGGCCGCGGAGCTGCACCGCGTCCTCAGCAGCCTCAGCTACCGGCAGGGCGAGTACGCGCGCGCGCTCACGGAAGCCAGCAAGGCCCTGGCCCTCCTTGAGCGGGCGCGCGGGCCTCGGGACGTCGCGCTCGCAGATGTCCTGACCGGCACGGGTGTGGCCCTCAACGCGCTGGGGCGTCACGCGGAGGCGGAGCAGCACCATGCCCGCGCCCTGGCGCTCATCGTGGCGGTGTACGGCCAGGAGCACCCGCTAGGCGCCGTGCACCTCAACAATGTGGCCACCGCGCTGAGGCTCCAGGGGAAGGTGGGCGAGGCGGTGGCGCGCCATGGCGAGGCGCTCGACCTGAGCGAGCGTCATTTGGGCGCGGAGCACTCCAACACCAGCATGATCCGGGTGAACCTGGGCGACGCGCTCGCACGACAAGGCCAGTTGGAGAAGGCGATTCCCCACTACGAGCGCGCCCTGGCCAGCCTGCGCAAGGGCGGGGACAGCGAGCAGCTGCGGGTGGCAACCGTGTTGCTGAGCCTGGGCAATGCACGGGCGGATCTGAGTCACCTCGCGCAGGCGGAGGCGGCCTACCGAGAAGCACTCCATATCCAGGAGACGCAGCTGGGTCCCCGGCACCCGGACGTAGCCCTGTCGCGAAACAACCTGGGTTCGGTGGCGATGGACGCGGGCCGCCTGGAGGACGCACGCGCCCTCTTCGGCGCGGCGCACTCGCTATGGAAGGCCACGCTCGGCCCCGACCACCCGAAGGTGGCCAGCGCGCTCTACAACCTGGGACACGTGGAGCTGAGACTGCGAAGAGTGCGCCCGGCGCTCGTCCACCTGCGGCGGTCGCTGGAGGTGCGCGAGAAGGCGCTTGGAGCGGAACACCCCCGGGTAGCGCAGACGCTCGGGCTGCTGGGCGAGGCGCTGGTGGAGGGCGGCCGGCTGCGTGAATCCCGTGAACCGCTGGAGCGTGCGGTGGCGCTCGGCAAGAAGGTGGAGCTGGCCCCGGCCGAGCTGGCCCGAGCGAACTTCGCGCTCGCCCGCGCCCTCTGGCAGTCACAGGAAGAGCGGCCCCGGGCGCTCGCCCTGGCGCGAGAGGCCCAGACGGCCTATGCCCGAAGCGCGCCCATCCACGCGCCTCGCGCGCACACGGTGCGCGTCTGGCTGTCGACCCACGGCGCCCCCTCGGCCGAGGCGCCCCGTCTCTCTCCCAGCCGCGTGGGTGGGATTGTCGGTGGAGGTGTTCCGTGACGTCCGAGCTGACCGAATCCTTCCTGTCCCGGGCGCCGCACGCGCTCGTCCCAGCGCTGAGAGCGCTTCCCGACCTGGAGGATGTCCTTGCTGCGCTGGTGCGGGAGGCACGCGAGGCGTGGCCGGAATTGCGCATGGACGCGGAGTCCTTCGTGGCGCACGTGGCGCAACGGCTGCCCTCTACGAGAGCGGCACACGAGGTGTTCGCGAGCCTGCGCGCGGCGGATGTCTTCCTCGCCTTCGCCTGTGTGCAGGGGGAAGCGAGGGCGCACGAGGCGCTCGACACGCATGTGCTGTCCCAGGTGGGGACGTGGCTGCCAAGGGAGGCGCCCACCCTCGTGGACGAACTGCGGCAGGCATTGCGCCAGCGGCTTCTGGTCCCGGTGAATGGCGCACCGCCGAAGCTGGCCTCCTACTCCGGGCGCGGTCCGCTTGAGCAGTGGGTGCGGGCGGTGGCGCTGCGGCTCCACATCGACCAGCAGCGCGCCGCACCGCGCGAGTTGCTGGAGCGGGCCCCGGTGGCGCTCGCGGAGCGGCTGGGCGCGGATCCCGAGCTGGCCTTCATCCGTGAGCGGCATCAGGAAGACTTCCGCGTGGCCCTCCGCGCCGCCCTGGGTCGTCTGGGGGCCCAGGAGCGCAACCTGCTTCGGTTGCACCACGTGCATGGAATGGCCATGGACGCCGTGAGCGCCACGTATCAGGCGCCCCGCTCCACCGTGGCACGCTGGATTGCGCGCGCGCGCGAGCGGCTGATGGAACTGACCCGCGAGGAGCTGATGACGCGGCTGAGGCTGACGCCCGGCGAGTTGGACAGCCTGCTGCGCCTGGTCCGCAGCCAGCTCGACGTCAGTCTGCGCCAGTTCATGGCGGACTGATTTTTCCGCCGTAGTCATCGTTGCAGTTTTTTCGGTTTCCCATGAGACGAGCGGCACGCGTCTCCGTCCTTCAGGCGTGTTCCAACCCGGAGGAGAGAGCATGCGCGAAGCCAGTCCCAAGAAGACCGCGATGACGATTCATCCCAAACGCTCCTGGCTCGTGCCCCTGGCGCTCCTGGGTGCGCTGGGGTGCACCAACGACGGGGTCGAGGAACCGGCCCCACCCGTTCAGCAGGACGTGCAGGTGACGGCGTGGGTGCCCGGCACGCCCCCACCCTCCCACACGCACGTTGAAGGAACGGAGCATTCGCTCGTGATGGACTGGGTCCGTGAAGAGGGCTCGATTGAGGACCTGACCGACCACTCTGCGTTGATCATCAACGGCCAGGTGGAGTCCACGCGTTTTGACGTCATGCGCGCCTATGCGCAATCCAAGGTGGAGGGGCAGCCCACCGGCGAGGAGAGCGGCACCTACAGCGACCTGCCGGTGACCATCGCGACCGTGCGGATCGACGACATCGCGCGCGCATTGGTGGGGCTCAAGAGCGCCTCGGGCGGCGTGGTCGCCCAGGGCAGCACCGTGGACGTCGTGTTCCCCGGCGGCCTGCTCTCTGACGGGTGCATGCTCGCGCCGACGGACAACCCGCTGCCGAAAATGGGCGAGCGGGCGGTGTTCTTCCTCACGCCGCAGGGAGGCGACAAGCCCGTGGCGGCGAGCGCCAGGACCGAACTCTACTCCGTGACCGGCGGACCGCTGGGACGGGTCCTGGTGGAGGACGGCCGCGCCCAGGGCGGGACAGTCGACGCGCTGCTCGCACGTGTCGAGGCCCGTGTGAGCAGCGCTCAGTACATGGGCCCTGACACGCAACCGGAGACCCTGCTCAAGGCGGACTCCGGCACGGTGACCGCCCAGAGTTGGTGCGGGCTCGCACGCTTCGGCTACAAGTGGTGCCGCAAGCCGACGAACGTCACGTTCACGGACTACACGGGCACGCGTTGGCCCGTCGGCGATGCCATGAACGCGTGGATGTACACGAACATCAGCAACAGCCTCTATCTCTACTGGCGCTCCAGCGGCGCCTCCGACGTCATGGTGTACGAGGCCTGGTACGGCGCCACGGGCTGGTACGCGTACGCGACGAACTCCTGGTCGGGCTCCTGCATGACCCGGAGCACCATCCAATTGAACAACACGTACCACCGGGGCGCGCACCACGCGAAGACTGTCGCCATCCATGAAGTCGGGCACAGCATCGGCTTTGCCCACCACGGGAACTGCAACTCGATCATGTACACGGACCCCACCGTGTGCGCGGCCACCACATCGTCCTGCGACGCGCAGGCGGCGGCGGAACTCTATCCGTACTGAAGGCGGCTGAACGACGGTTGAACCCACGCGCGCCTCCCGGCTCCTCGCCGCGGAGGCGCGCGTTCGAATCCACCGTCGGTCAAAGAAAGACAAGGGCTGTGCCTACCCAACACTCGGTCGCTGCGTCATGCGTACGTCAAGGCGAGTGAGCGCGGTGAGCACGAGGCTGGCGAATTCCCGTAGCGGCGAAGCAGACAGCTCACCCGTCATGCCGCTCCTGAGAGCCCCCCTAGAGCGCCAAGACTCCGCAGAGCGCCCGCCCCTCGTGGAGCTGCCGGGCCCCTCGGGGGGCCCCCCTGTCAAGCGACACGCACGGCGGCCCCCTATGCGACCGCAATGCTGACCCGGGAGGTCTTCCGGAACAGGCCTCCGGAGCTCATGCTCCTCCTGGGACGCTCGGCGCTCGCTCCGCGTCTCCCAGGAGGCAAGCGAAACGCGTTACGTCGCACGCGGCGGCCCGAACCATCGGGTCAGGGCCTCACGCAGCCCCTCGTCCGTGCCCTCCCCGACCCACGCCACGTGTCCGTCCGGTCGAATCAGCACCGCAACGGGCGCCGTGACCGCGCCGAGCGCCGGGAGCTCCCACTCCCCCGTGTAGCGAGCAGCGACACTCCGAACCCGGTCCCCCCAAGGCGTGATGTCGAGAGTGCCGGGCTCGCCCAGGTTGAGCAGCACTGGCCGCGCGTCGTGCAACAGGTGGAACACGCGCCGCGGGCCGTCGGCGGTGACCAGGTCGAGGTCCGGCATGCGGCGCCCGAGCAGCGGGTGTCCGTTGCCCAGGTCGTAGTGGACATCCAGCCCCGACATCATCGCCGCGTACTGCTTGCGTGGCCCGTCCATCTGCAGCAGCTCAGCCAGCGTCTCGCGCACGGCGTCCATCCGCGCGTCACCGCGACTCAGCGCGGTCTGCGCCATGGTCTTCCGCAGCGCACGGGCCGCGACGGGGTGCCGCTCGGCCTGGTACGTGTCGAGCAGGTTCTCCGGCGAGACGCCGCGCACGACCTGGGCCAGCTTCCACCCCAGGTTCACGGCATCCTGCACACCGAGGTTGAGCCCCTGTCCGCCCATCGGCGAATGCACGTGGGCCGCGTCGCCGGCCAGGAGCACCCGCCGGTCCCGGTAGGACGCCGCCTGCCGCGTCATGTCGGTGAACCTCGAGAGGTGCGTGGCGCTGCGCAGGCCGTAGTCCGTCCCGTAGAGCGCAACGAGCCCCTCGCGCAGCCCCTCGAGGGTCGGCGCGTCGCCCGTGCCGACCCGCTCCTCTCTCAACACGACGCCCACGCGTCCGTCCTCCAGCTTGCCCATGGCGTAGGTGCCCTTCTCGTCCCGGCGAATGCCGAACGCCGGCGCTCCGGTCATTTCGACCTCGGCGATGAGGTAGCTGATCGACGCGTCCCACCCCGGGAATTCGATGCCTGCCGCCTTGCGGACGAGGCTGCGCCCCCCGTCGCACCCGACGAGGTACTTCGCCCGCAACACACGGCCGTCGGACAGCTCGACGTCGACGCCGGTGTCGTCCTGCGTGAAGCCCGTCACCTCGCACCCACGGTAGATGGGCACCGCCAGTTCACCCACCCACTCCGCCAGGATGCGCTCGAAGCACTCCTGTAAGAGCGCGAGCCCATGGTTGTGCCGCGTCGGGAAGTCGCTGAGGTCCAAATGCGCCTGCCCGAACGCGACATTCTGGACCGCTTGCCCTTGCGAGGTGAAGCGCTCGACGACCCCACGCTGATCGAGCACCTCCAGGCTGCGCGCGTGCAGGCCCCGCGCGCGCGAGCCGGCGACCTCCTGACTGGCGCGCCGCTCGACGATGGCAACGTCCACCTGAGCCAACGCCAGCTCCGCCGCCAGCATCAGCCCGGTCGGGCCCCCTCCAGCAATCACCACTGCGTGCTGTGTCACCACGTCCGCGTGCATTTCTCGGCCCTCCCGCTCCTGGATTGAAACGGGCGATGGTGGAGCACGACCGGGGGGGCTTGCGGCAATACCCGGGGTCTGGCATTTGCTGGCAGTGGATAGAGCGGAGAGGGCTGCCATGGGTACTCCCACGGCCCGTCGCGGATCCGGAAAGCTCGGACGCCTGCCCCTCCAGCCAGCCCTCCTGACGCTCGGACAGGAAGGCTTTGACGAAGAGGCGCCCGGAGTACGAGAGGTCGGCCACGAGGAAGTGCACCCGCACCTTGTGGCCTGCGATGGACACGAGCTTCCGGCCGAAGTCCACCTGCCGTTCGAGGGCAACGGGAGAGTCGAGAAGCTGAAGCGCCTGATGCTTGCGGAACATTCGGCCCGATTGAGACCAACCAGGTGTCTCAACAATCCGGCGCGGAACACCCGCAACCACCGCTGCCGGACCATGAACCAACTCATGGCCCGGGTGCATGCCTACCTCTCCGCTCGCAATGCCCAGCGCTCCGCCAGTCCACTCCTGCGACGAGTCGACTTCAGGCGCACATCCTGAGGCCGTTCGAGAATCACGAACCTTGGAAGACATGCCACATTCGCGGCTGAGCGCCACAAGGACACGGCCCGCTCCTCACGCAATCGAGGGGCGGGCCGCTTCGACTCAGGCGGACTCAATCATCATTGGTGTCGTTGTTGTCGTCGTCATCCTCGTTGCTATCCATGTCGTCGTCGTCGAAGGCGTCGATGGAGCGGCGGAGGTTGTTCTCGATCGTGGAGCGCGCAGACTCATTGCGCGGGTCCAACCGCTGACCATTGTCATCGACGAACCAGCCAGTTGGGTCGATGTTGATGGTGATGTTCGGCTCCTCGCCCTGCTTCACCTCGAAGTGGGCCTCGCGCTCCTGCTCCACGCGGATGCTGGAGACAAAGCTGAAGGGCAGGCCATCGATGTGGCCGTCGATGACCACGGACGCGCCGAGCTGTGCGAGTTCCTTGAGCGCGGAGTCTTCACCTGCCTCGGTGGTGGACACCTTGCCGATGTCGAACTCGATTTCATCGAAGATGCCGGGCTCCACCTGGAGGTTGCCTACGCGGATGACCTTGCCGTTGAGGTCCTCCGCCGACATGTCGATGAGGAACGGGCCAATCTCCTGCTCGGAGTCGTCGTCGTGCGAGCCCGGACGGTCGTCATCCGGTCCACTCCGCTGCCCGTCATCGCTGTCGTCGCCCTCGTGCTCCAGTTCCAGTTCGCGAACAGAGAGGCGGACGCGGTCGATGGTGATGCCGGTAGACGCCTCGAGCTGCTGGGCGACCTTGCCGGGAACGGCTTGGGCCCTACTCGAGGCGCCCACGCGGGCGCTCAATCCGACCTTGACGGTCTCCTCACTGCCGCACGCCGAGAGCAACATGAGGGACGTGAACAAGCCAATGAATCGCATACCTTTCATCTCCTGGTGGC
The DNA here is from genome assembly GCF_006547365.1 of Myxococcus sp. AB056. Classification (NCBI taxonomy): domain Bacteria; kingdom Pseudomonadati; phylum Myxococcota; class Myxococcia; order Myxococcales; family Myxococcaceae; genus Myxococcus; species Myxococcus sp. AB056. The sequence continues at coordinate 59,804 of NZ_VHLB01000037.1, forward strand.
GAGGGGAGCTGGCGCGCGGCGCCTCCGGCCTGGGGCCGCCCGAAAATCCCCGGTCTGAAAATGAAGGAGCACCGAGGCGCTTATCGGCCACATCGCGACGCGTCGTGCTCGTGCGAGTGGGACGGGGTGTGGCCGATAGTCAGCTCGTGACTCCTTCCTTGCAGGCGGGGTACTGACTGGGGAGACATGTCTTGTGTGCGTGCCTGGAGGATGGAGTGCGTCCGGTGGACCGGAGCATCCCGCGTGTGGGCCATGGCGCACGCATGTGGAGCAGGCAGCCACGTCGAGTCCATGTGGGACCTCCACGGGGGGCGAGTGGCTTCTCGTGGTATGGGCGAGGGGAACATCTCGTGACGGAGGGGGAGCTCTCCACCTGCATCCAGCGGGCGACCCGAGGCGCGCAGGATGCCCACCGGGAGCTGTACCAGCGATTCCATGGGTCCGTGCGTCGCGCCGCGCTGGGTTACTCCGCGCTGGGGCCCGCGGAAGTGGAGGACGTGGTTCAGGAGACCTTCGTTCGTGCCTTCCGGGAGCTGCCACGGCTCCAGCACCCGCGCGCCTTTGGAAGCTGGCTGGTGACGATTGCGCGGCACCATGCGCAGGCGCTCAGTCGGGGCGCGCAGGTCCGAGGTCGCGCGGCGGAGGACTTGGCGCTGGAGTTGGCGACGACGACGCCCGCGCATCCTCCATTCCTGGAGCTGGAGCGGCGCGTGGCGGTGGTGCGCGAGCTCATCGAGTCGCTGCCGGAAGGCCCCGAGAAGGAGACGGTGCGTCTCTTCTATCTGGAGGGGGAACTGAGCGCGCGGGAGATCGCCGAGCGCCTGGGGTTGGGCAAGAGCGCGGTGACGATGCGCCTGGAGCGCTTTCGCGCGCGGGTGAAGCGTGAGTTGCTTGCGCGGCTGTTGGCCGCGGGAGTGGGATGAGCCATGAGCGACGCGGGCAGACACCTAAATGCGCGCAACTTGCGGGCCCTGCAAGACAAGTCACCCGACGAGGTGGCGTACTTCGCCGACCACCTGTCGAGGCCCTGTGAGGTGTGCGAGGCGTTCCTCGCGGGGGCGGACGCGGAGCCCGTGTTCGGCTTGGACGCGATGGCGGATGAGGCGCTCGGGGCGCTCACGCCCGCGCGCGAGGACGCGCTGGGCTGGGCACGGCTGCGCCGCCGCCTGGTCGCCCCCCGCCGCGTGTGGTTCTCCGGCGCCGTGGCCGTGGCCGTCGCGGCCGTGGTCGCCTTCACGATCCACCCGGAGCTGCTGACGGGTTCGCGCGAAGGGCCGTCGCAGCGACTGAAGGGTGGCGCGGTGATGTCGCTGGAGCTGACAGCGGTCGCGCAACTACCGGATGGGAGCCTGCGCGCGGTGACGGAGGACGCCGTGCTCCCCTCGGGCGCGGTGGTGCTCGTGCGCTACCGCTCCAGCGAGGTCGCCGACGCGCTGCTCGTGTTGGAGTCTCCAGACGGGCCCGCGCAGATGCTGGGCGGATACACGCTGCAGGCGGGCACGCATGACCTGAGCGAAGAGGGCGAGCTGGCGGGCGTCTCCTTGGAAGGTGAGCAGGGGCCCAGGGCGCTGGTGCTGGCCGCGTGGCCACGTGGCCCCTACTCCGAGGCCGCGCGGGGCGCGGCGCTGGCCCAGCGGCAGGTGCCCGAAGACGCGACCCAGGCCCGACTCCGGTTGCGTGTGGATCCGGGGTATGTTGTCCCCTGAGCGTGTGTGCGTGAACCGTCCCGGCCTCCACGTCGTCCTGTGGCTCGCCCTCCTGTCACTCTCCGCCTGTACTGCCGTCAGCACGGGGGAGAAGGGGCGGGCGGTGCGGATGCGCCTGGATTCGGCGGAGCTCGCGTCGGCGCACGAGGGCGAGCGGCACGCGCTTCTCATCGGCGTCAACCACTACGATGACGAGTCCTGGAACGACCTGCGTTACCCGGGCAAGGACGCGGAGGATCTGGGGCGCGCATTGGCGGACCCGAGTCGCGGGGGCTTCCACTCGGTGATGGTGCTGAGCCGCCCCGAACAGACCACGCGCGCGGCGGTGCTGGATGCGCTGCGGGCCCTCGCGGCGCGTCCCTGGCGGCCGAAGGATGTGGTGGTTGTCTATGTCTCGGGCCACGGAACGCTCGCGCGCGACGCGCGAGGAGACCTCCAGCGCTACCTGGTGATGCGTGACACCCGCTTCCGGGACGTGCAGGGCACGGGCTTGGAGATGGCGGCACTGGAGCGGGAGTTGGAGCGGCTGGCCTCGCGCAGGCGGGTGCTGGTGCTGGCCACGTGTCACAGCGGGACGGGCAAGTCGCTGCTGCCCCCGGCGGTGCTCGACGAACTGGAGCGCACCAAGGCCGCGTTCCTTCCGCGTCCGCTTGAAGAGGACAGTCGCGCCTCGCTCATCCTGTCCGCCAGTGACTGGGGCGAGGCGGCGCGCGAGGACGACGCGCTCGCCAACGACATCTACACGCACTTCTTCATCCAGGCGCTTGACGGCCGCGGAGACCGCAACCGGGATGGCGCGGTGAGCGCCACCGAGGCGCACGACTGGGCGCGCCGCCACACGTGGACCTATACCCAGGGCCGCCAGCGCCCGAGCGCGCGGATGACGGAAGTGGGCGCGGACCCGGTGCTGCTCGCCGGCACGCTGACGAGGCCTGGACAGCCGGAGGTCTTCTCCTACAGCCCGCGCCTGGAGGGCTTCACGCTCAAGGTGGATGGCGTGGACGCGGGCGAACTGCCCGGCGGCGTGGCGCTCCCAGAGGGCAGGCGCAAGCTGGGGCTGCATAAGGGCGGCGAGCTGTTGTGGGAGGACACCGTGGCGCTCCAACCTGGTGAGCGGCGCGCGCTGGATTCGCTGCTGCGTGAGCTGGCGGAGGGCGACCGTCGCACCGTCTCCCTGGAGGTGGGCGCGCTGGGATTCCTCGATGGACGCAACCGCCGCGAGGTGCTCCCGCCCACGGTGATGGCGGGAGCAGGCCTGCGGCTGAGCGGAGTGCTGCTGGAGCAGCGGCTGGATGTCGGGGTGGACCTGGTGGTGGGGGAAGGGCGTCAGGCACTCAGGCTCGACGTGGGAGGCACGGTGCCGGTGCGCCACCGCGCGGTGATGCTGGGTGTGACGGTGGGGCCCTCGTGGGAGTGGGGCCGGCTGGGGGTGTCTACAGGGCCGCGTGTGGCCGCTTTGTGGCTGGAGCGCTCCTTCCAGTTGGACCTATTGAGCCAGGACGAGCGCTACCTCACGGTGTGGCCTGGCTGGATGGGGGGAGTCTCATGGCGCATAGGAGCCCGGCTGGTGCTGGAGGCGAAGGGCCAGTTGCTCTGGGCCTATATCCCGGTGGACGGCCGCACCCGCGTGGTTGGCTTCGGTGGCCTGTCGCTGAGTGGAGGGTATCGCTTCTGATGCGTGCGTCGAGACATCCGTCGTTCCTGGCGATGGCGGCGCTGTCCGTCGCAGGAGCCTGTGGCGGCTTCAACAACGGGCCCTTGGAGGCGGGCATCGTGCGCGGGCGAATCCTCGACGTCGAGGCCGACGTGGCGGTGGTGAGCGTGTTCGGCAAGCCCGACCTACGCGCGAGCGTGTCCCCGGACGGGCGCTTCGAATTGAGGGACGTCCCCGCCACCTCCGTGGAGTTGTTCCTGGTGGCCTCGCGAACCCGGGCTGCCCGCACGAAGGTGCTGGCACAGGGCGCTCGCATCATCGACGTGGGCACTATCGACGCGCCCCTGGGTGGCTTCATCACCGTGCGCGTGCGTGACAGCCGGGGCGACGTGCCGCCGCGCGCCAAGGTGGAGGTGGACGAAACCGTGTTCGATGACCTGGAGGTGGACGCATCGAGCGGCGAGGTGCGCATCGGTCCTTTGCCTGCGGGCTGCTACACGCTGGAGGTCGAGGGGGACGAGCACGACAAGACGGACGAAGGCGTCTGCGTCCGTGAAGGGGAGGAGTTGGTGCGCGAGGTCGTCTTGGGCAACGATGACCCCGGGGGGGATGACGACGGCGGGGACTAACACGACTGCGTCAGGGGCCCGAGGGGCGGACGGGGAGGCCGAGCAGGCGAGGTGAGGTGCGGTGGTGGTTGGTGCGGTGGCAGGTGGGACAGCGCGGCTGAAGCTGCCCCGATTTCGTGGCTCTCCCGCATTTTATGTGAAGGGTAGGCTCAGGCGGCCAGCAGCACGCGGCGACGCAGCAAGTTGAAGCTGGCGCGGCCGTACATCTGACGTTTGAGGAACTTGAGCTTCGTGATTTGCCCCTCCGCCTGGGCGTTGCTCCAGCAGGTGGTCAGCGCGGCCCGGACGGCATCGCCATCCTGCTCAAGCCCCTGCGCGAAGGTCTCCACCGCGCGTACTCCACACGTGCGCGCCTCGGCCAGCCACTGCTCGAAGGTGGCGCACGAAGAGGTCGGCTTGGCACCGCGCGTAACGCCGCGTTCGCGTACCAGTTCGCAGAAGCGACGTGCCAGCGCCCGACGCGAGCGGCTTCTGCATCCTGTTCGAGACGAGCCAGTGTGGCTGCCTCTGTGGGGAGGAGCGCGGACTACGGCTGGACGCAGAGCCAGGCTGTTGATGGTCCCCAGGAAGCGTGGATTTCTGGTCATGGACAACCGGGCCGAGCCCGCCGGGTGCTGGGTCCTCGCCACCATGACGGCATCATCACCACCGACAAGCCCGACATCATGTGGGGCACCGACGCCACCTGAACGGTGACGACGCTGGAGGGCCAGGCCACCGTCTTCATCGCCGTCGACCACGGCACCGCCGAGTGTGTCGGCATCCACAAAGCCAATGTGGGCACCCGTTTCGAGGACCTCGAGCCCATTCGCCAGGACGTCAAGGCGCGCTTCGGTGCCTGCGGCCGGGGTGTGGCGTCGGGGCCAACCATTCGCCACGACAACGGCAGTCAGTACACCTCCGACGCTTTCCAGGACGAGCTGCGCTTCCTGGGCGCCGCGTCCAGCCCATCCTTCGTCCGCAGTCCCGAGGGCAATGGCTGCGCCGAGCGCTTCATCCGCACGATCAAGGAGCAACTGCGCTGGGTACGCACCTTCGCCACTGTGGAAGAACTCCGGCGGACCCTGCGGCAGTGGGCTCACCGGTACAACGAGCACTGGCTGCCGGAGCGTCACAACTTCCTCTCGCCCAGTCAGGCCCGGCGGGAACTAATGCAGAAGCAAGCGGCCTGATTACGACCAACCTGGTGTCTCAACAACCCGGTGCGGTACACTGTCAGGACTCGACGATGAACGTGGTGTAGTCCACTCCGGTATTGCCGGTGATGGGGTCGTATGCAGTCACGGTGACTTCGTAGATACCCAGCTGCTGGACGGACAGCGCTGCCTCGAAGGTGCTGGTCTTCCCGGCGTACTTCAGGGGGAGCTGGGTGAGCGGCTTCCCGTTGTGCTTCACCGTGGCCTGCAGTTCATACCGGTTGGAGTCCCAGAGCCCCTTGGGCTCGGTAGGGCAGCCACACATGAGCGTGAGGTTGGCGCGAAGAGGAAGGGTGAGTTTCTTGTCGGCCGGGAGCTTGAAGAACTCGTGAGCTGACGGGGTCACCACCTTCATCACGAAGCCGGGCAGCTCCAGGATGAGGCCATCGCCCTCGATGTGTTTGCCGGGCAGCATCCAGAGTTGGGTCGTGCTGGTGGCGAGTGCCTGCCGCTGCGCGAGGGGCCCGGACACCTCCACGGTCACCAGCCGCGGCTCGGTGAGGTCCAGGGTGGCCGTGAACTTCGCGGATGACTCATCCGCGAGCGGCGCCCCCCGCACTTGTGGCTGCTTCATCAGCGTCTGCGTGTTGCCTGTCGAGCCGGCTGTGACGCCGCTGACCAGCACCTGGCCGGACTGCGCATCCCGGAGCACCACCCGCACGCCTCCCATGGACGTCCCGACGAACTTGCCGTCCCGAGCGAGAGCCCTCACGACCAGTCGTGTCTCGGCTGCCAGGGCCGTCGTGGAGAACAACAGCAGGGTCCAGAGAATGAGGCTTCGCATGACTTGCTCCGTGTCGGAAGGTCTTGAGCGGAGCCGCATAACACGGCACGCGCACGAGCGTCGCAGGCCCGGGTGGAGAAACGCCTCGAGGCGGCACTGACGGTCGGACCTCGCGAGTGAGGAGTCGCTCGTTCAGCGCTGATTCCCCCGCGAACGTCTTTCCGAGCGTCCACGTCCGCCCGCCCGATGGCGCGGCGGAGTCGGCGAAGGAGCGCACGTCGGGATTGGATTCGGCGAGGCTGCTGGAGAGGACCTTCTCGGACGGTTTCACCGAGAAGCTTCCCTCTGTCCTGCACGCCCCTCTTCACCGACTCCACACGACTCGGGACTTGGCCGGCACGAGGGCCGTCAACGCGGAGTCTAGGGCTCCTGGCTTGTCAGGGGCGGGCTGACACCCTCGATGCGCGTATGACCGTCCTTTCCGACCTCCAATCGGACGTGCGTCTTGCCAGCGGCGTCGCGGATCTCCACGGTCGCGACGCCGCTCTCGTTGACACCGAGGGTGATGCGCTCCTGGGGGGAGTTCCCATCGTTCGAGCGAAGTTGAATCGAGGGCCTCCCGCGGATGGTTGAGACACACACGGCCTCATAGCCCTCCGCGCTGTCGAAGCACAGTCCGTGGAAGCCTCGCTCGTCCAGCATTCCAATCCCTCCCATCTCCTGGCCCGACGGGCCCAGGAACTGAAGTCCATAACCGGGCGCGGCACGTGGCCCCGGGAGGGGGGCCCCGATGCGGACACGTGTCTGTCCTTGCGCGTCCACAATGTTCAATTCTCGAAGGTTCATGGATGTCGGTGGCGCCTGCTGCGTGCACGAGGCGAGCGCACCCGCCAGCAAGACGACACCGCCGGCCCACGAGGATTTGCCAAATGCACCACGCATGGAGGGCGACCTTTCTGGTTGAGAACCGACAAGGGGGTTCTGCATCGGCAGCATGAAGGCGCACCGAGCTCTATCGCAAGCACCATGCGACACTCCGTGCCACCGAGCCTTGTCAGGAACGAAAATCACCGGACGTAAGGTCTCCTCGAAAGGAGCGGCGGCCATGACGACGTTGACGATGCAGACGAACCCGATGAAGCGCAGCTATCGCAACAACCTCTGGTCCCAGCTCGACGCCGCCTCCAGCTCCCTTGTGAGCTTCGATTCGAAGTGCATCGTGGGATTTGACCGGATTGGCGGCCATCCGCCCGTACCCTGCTGAAGCTCGCGCTCCGTCACCGGCGCGCCAAGCCACGCAGAGGCCGGGCTCCCATCCAGGGGACCCGGCCTCTCGGCTTTCAGGGCCCCGCTCCTCCGGGGACGTAGAGCGTTAGGGGAGACGCGCGGGCCTGTAGAGCCCGAGCCCGACAGGGCCCGCTGGGTTCAACTCCCAGCGTCCCCATGCAGCACGAGCGTGGCCCGCCACGCCCGGTCGCACACACCTCACGGGGTATCGCTCAAGGGTAGGGCACTCGTCTGATACGCGAGAAATCTCGGTTCGAGTCCGAGTACCCCGACAGACAGGCTATCTGACAACTGAATCGTCGTGATGAATGCATGCCGTCTGCTCTTTCCTGGGGCGGCACACAACACACCTCCGTAGCTCATTGGTAGAGCATCTGCCTCTTAAGCGGACGGCGAGGGTTCGAATCCCTCCGGAGGTATCTGAAGCAGCAGCACATACCGGAGTCGTCTAACCAGCAAGGATGGCGGACTCTGACTCCGCAGGTGCAGGTGCAAAGCCTGCCTCCGGTTCCACCTTTCACCCCCTCAGAGCGTTTGCGCGCTCCTTGGGGAGCAGTTCGTCATAGGCCGCGCTTTGGGAGCAGCTTGGACTCCAAATCCGCGCATGCAGGGTTCGATTCCCTGGCGGCCTGCTCTTGCAGCACATGGGTACGTAGCTCAAGGGGAGAGCACTCGGCTTGCACCCGAGGGATCCGGGTTCGAATCCCGGCGAATCCACTTCACCAACGCCGGAGTAGCCCAATTGGCAGAGGCACCAGGTCGAGAGCCTGGAGGGTGCGGGTTCGACTCCCGCTTCCGGCATAACCCACGAGGCATCGTGTCATGGAGACGCTGGTCCTGAGTCAGTCTTTCGAACCTGTCGCACGTGTTCCCTGGCAACGCGCGGTGATGCTCATCTTCCAGGGCAAGGTCGAGGTGGTCGAGGAGTACGAGGACCGCGTCGTGCGCTCGGTGACGGTGGAGATTCGCATGCCCTCCGTCATCCGCTTCATCCGAGGCCTGCGCCGGCGGCCCAAGGGTGTGAAGTTCAGCCGGGAGAACGTCTACCTGCGGGACAACTGCCGCTGCCAGTACTGCGGCATCAAGGTGACGCGCCCGGAGGCCACGTATGACCACGTCCTGCCGCGCGCACAGGGTGGCAAGACGAGCTGGGAGAACATCGTCATCGCGTGCGTGCCCTGCAATCAGAAGAAGGGCAACCGGACGCCGGAGCAGGCCCGCATGGCCCTGCGCACGGCGCCCATGAAGCCGAAGAAGGTGCCCGAGGCGATGCACCTGACGTTCCTGTTCGAGAAGGGCATGCCCATGTCCTGGGCGAAGTTCCTCAGGGACGTCGCCTACTGGCACGTGGAACTGCAGGAGTAAGGCCGTGGGGGAAAGGGGAGCCACCCGAGGTGGCTTCCGCCTCCTGAGTGTTCCGCCCCGGCGGTGGATGCACTCGGAGGTCCGGGAGTCCGCCAGAGGCGGCTCCCACCCCGACAGCCGCCCCGCGCGCCAGCAGGCGGGATGTCGCTGCTGGCGGTTTTTCTGGAAGCTGAACTGGCGATGGCGCCAGGCCCCGCTGCTAACGGGTGCGAGCCACTCTTCGGCCCGAGGTTCGAGTCCTCTGGCTTCCGCTATGTATGCCCACCGCTCCGCGGGCCACACGGGACTGTCCGCAGCGTGACGTGATGCGACACCGGCACGCAGCATGGCCGTGCGCCCGGGCGTCCCTACGCTCCCGCCACCGGCCAAACAAGGGGACGGACACATGATGCATGCGCGGATGGGACGGTGGGTGACGGCGGGCTGGGTCCTCCTGGGCATCACGGGAGGTGTCGGCGTTGGCTGCGGGTCGAATGACTCCGCCCAGAAGGAGCCTCCCGGAGGAGAGCAGGCCCAGATTCCGGTGGGCGCCGAGGACCAGGAGCGCATCGACATCGGGCTTCGAATCTCGCCCGTGCCGTTGAAGCTGGAAGGCCTGGACCGGAACCTGGTGGGATTGGGGAGCTACATCCTCAATGCCCAGGCCGGCTGTAGCGACTGTCACACCCAGCCGGGCTATCTCCCCGGAGGCGACCCGCATCAGGGCGAACCCGAGCAGATCAACACCACGAACTTCCTCGCGGGAGGAAAGCCGTTCGGTCCAGGCCTCGTCTCCTCCAACATCACCCCGGATGCGCAGGGTCTCCCAGGCGGCAAGACCTTCGAGGCGTTCCTGGCGCTGATGCGGACAGGCCGTAAATCCGGAGCCATCATCCCGGTGATGCCCTGGCCCACCTACGCGAAGATGCGCGACCAGGACCTGAAGGCCGTCTACGAATATCTCCGGGCCATCCCCCCGGCCCAGCCAGGAATGGCCCCGCCGCCAGCCCCTTGAGCGGGGCCGTCACGGCCGCGTCCCCTTCGGGGCACGCATTTGACCGGGATTGCGCGCTCACCCCCACGGTTCAAGGGGGTTAGAGTGCGCTCCCGGCGAGGGGGCGGCAGACGAGACATGGCGACGAGGAAAAGCGAGGACCAGGAGCGGCTCATCGACCGCGACCTCACCGCGCTAGCGCGGGAGGGAAAGCTACCGGCCGCACACGGCGTGGATGCCGCCGTCACGGAGGTGCTGGGCCTGCTCACGCGGGGCGGCAAGCATCCCCTGCTGGCTGGTGAGCCCGGCGTGGGAAAGAGCGCCCTGGTGCAGGAGGTGGCCCGGCGCATCGCCGAAGGCCGCGTGGACGCCGAGCTGGCGAATGCACGGGTCGTGGAGGTGTCCGTCGCCAACATCCTGGCGCGCAGCACCCAGCGCCAGGCGGCGGAGAGCTTCGAGGAGCTGCTGGCCTACCTCGCCCGGCACCCCCGCCCCATCGTCTACATCCGGGACCTGCCCGCGGCCCTCGGTGGCCCGCTGGCGCCCGTCGCCGTGCGCGGACTGCGCACCGGGGGCCTGCGCTTCATCTTCGAGACAGAGCCCAAGCGCGTGCAGGAGCTGCTTCGCTCCGATGAGGCGCTGGCCGAGCGGCTCCACCTGCTGCCCCTGCATGAGCCTCCGATGGAGAAGGCCCGCTGGGTGCTGGGCCGCGTGGCGGAGGAGCTGGAGCGCGAGCTGCGGCTGCCCATCGACCCGGCGGCGTGCGACCTGGCGCTGCGCCTGTCGTCCAAGTTCCTGCTCGCGCAGCGCATGCCGCGCAAGGCCATCGAGCTGCTGAAGGAGACAGCCGCGGAGGCGGCCAGCGCGGCCAAGGACCATGTGGGTCCCGAAGACGTACTCACCCGCTTCTGCGCGGCCACGCGGCTGCCTCGCTTCGTCGTCGACGACGCGATGCCGTTGGACCTCGATGAGACAGAGCGCTTCTTCGGCGAGCGGCTGCTGGGACAGACGGACGCAGTGGGCGCGGTATTGCGCTCGGTGGCGCTGCTCAAGGCCGGCCTCAACGATCCGCGCCGCCCCCTGGGCGTGTTCCTCTTCGCGGGTCCCACGGGCGTGGGAAAGACGCAGCTGGCCAAGCTGCTGGCGGAGTACCTGTTCGGCTCGGCGGACAGGCTGGTGCGCCTCAACATGGCGGACTACCCCAACGACGGTGACGAGAGCGTCCCCTTCGGCGCCACCTGGGCCCCAGCCCTGGAGACACGGCGGGGAGAGCTGAGCGCCCTGCTGGACGGCAAGGTGTTCACCGTGCTGCTGCTCGACGAGTTCGAGAAGGCGGCGCGCAGCGTCCACGACCGCTTCCTCCAACTCTTCGACGAGGGCACCTTCGTCAACGGGGCCGGCGAGACGGTGTCGTGCAACAACACGCTCATCGTCGCCACGTCCAACGTGGGCGCGGAGGTGTATCGCGAGTCCGGCATGGGCTTCACGGGCGCGCGCCGCGCGGAGGAGATGGTCCCCGAGGTCGACCGGCGCATCGGAGAGGCGTTCCGTCCGGAGTTCCTCAACCGCTTCGACGCCATCTGCCACTTCCGGCCCCTGTCCAAGGTGGACATCCGGAAGATTGCGCAGCGCGAGGTCGGCCGCGTGCTGGAGCGCGAGGGTATCCGCGCGCGCGCCCTGGACGTGGAGGTGACGCCCGCGGTGGTGGACCTGCTCGTGGAGCGGGGGTACTCGCCCCAGTTCGGCGCGCGCTACCTGCAGCGTGAAATCGAGAAGACGCTCACCGCGGCGCTGGCCGTGGAGATTGCGCGCAGGCCGCTGCCTCCGGGCACGCCCGTCCGCGTCGAGGCCCGCCTGGGCGGCCGCGTCACCGCCGTGGCGGAGCCCGCCGCGCCGCCGCCCTCCCCCACCGCGCAGTTGCTGCTGCCGTCCGCTCGCGCGGCGCCGGTGAAGCGGCGGCTGGACCGCAAGTCACTCCTGTTCGAGATGGACCGCCTGGTGGGCAAGGCGCGCGCCCTAGCGGACTCCGCCGGCCGGCCGCAGTTGGAGCAGCGCCGCGCGGAGCTGCTGGCGGAGACGCAGGCGCCCAACCTCTGGGACGACCCCACGCGTGCCGCCGAGGTCATCCGCGCCTTCCGCACCGTGGAGGCGCAACTCAACGAACTGGAGCGGCTGGAGGCCGCGGGCCTGTTCGCGCGGCGGCTGGTGCGGGAGGCGAAGAACGAGGTGCAGCTCGGCTCCGCGGCGCGGCAGGTGGAGGACGTGGCGCGCGAGGTCCAGATGGCGGAGGCCCTGCACGCCTCCGGGGCCACCACCCAGGACACCGAGGCACTGGTGGACATCTGCGCCAGTGACTCGGCGGAGGCCCAGGCGACCTGGGTGCAGGAGCTGGCCACCATGTACCTGGGCTGGGCCCAGCGGCGCGGCTACGAGGCGGTCGCGGTCGCCGAGGCGGAGGAGCCCTCGCGCGTCGTCGTGCGAATCGCCGGCCCGGGAGCATATGGCTTCCTCGCGGGCGAAGCGGGCATGCACCGGCGGCTGGAAGACGAGAAGCGCCAGCGCGCCTACGTGCGCGTCCACCGCGGCGGCTCGATCTCCGAGGAGGAGCTGGCCTACCTGGAGGTCCAGGGCCGGCCCATGAAGAGCCACGAGGGCGCCTACCTCCAGCGCGTCCGCACCGAGGTGACGGTGAAGGACGAGTCCTCCGGACGCGTACTCACGCTCACTGGCGCCACGGAGATCGACGAACTGAAGGACATCGCCGCGCGTGTCGTCTACGGCCAGGGCAGCAACACAGACGAGGCACGGCGTTACTACCTGGGACGGGGCGCCCGGGTGGAGGACCCGCGCACTGGCGCCGGCACCCCGCGCGTGAAGGACGTCCTGCGCGGCGAGCTGGACGTCTTCATCGCCGCGTGGATTACACGGCCCCCCACCGAGCCCCCAGCGCCCGGCAGCTGAGCGGGGCGCGAGGCGTCAGCGGGACATGTCCACGACTCGGAGCGTCGAAAGGCCCTCCGAGGCCGAGGCCATCGTCTGGCCGAGCTTGCGGGCACTCTCTGGGAAGGGGCCCCGTGCCAGCTCCCGCCCCGACGGGCTCAGCACCTTGGCGACGACCTGGCCGAACCCCTTCTTCAGCCCCATGGCTTGGTGCGGCTCGCCCTTGGCATCCGCCACCATGAAGAGCGACGACTCCAGCTCGGGAGGCGGCGCCTCGCCGTGCTGACGGAAGATGTTCCGCATGTGCTCGATGGACTCGCGGTGGCTCTTCTTGATTTCGCCCCGCGCCATGCCCTTGAAGAGGCCGGGGACGTCCCGCAGGTCCACGTGAATCAGGACAATGGGCCGCTCCTCGCGCAGGTCGTAGATGAACGAGTAGGCGTGCTGGCGCAGCTCATCCCGAGAGCCCCGGTTGGCGTACAGCACCAGGGTGGGCCGCCCCTTGCCGACGGGGACCTCACGGCCGAATACGTCCTTCAGCTCGGCGGCCTGAGAGGGAATCGCTCCCAACAAGGCCAACAGACATGCGAGCGCGGCGACTTTCTTCATGCAGCGAGTTCCTTTTCCAAGGGCCTACAGTGGCTCAGACGAACACGGGGCACCCCTATTCGAATCCCTTCCCTCGCCCTGGCGTCGGCGTGATGCACCTGCCACGTCCACGCCACTTGCCCAGGGGGCCCGGCCGGTTGCCTGGCGTCCGTTCCGTCTGGTATCGGATTCATCATGCCGCACGAGGCTGACTCGCCGCGGTGGGGGAAATCCATGTCCAGACCGCACGGGGTGTTTCGAAGGTTCGTCTCGCTGCTCCTCCTGTCCCTGGCGCCACCCGCGTTCGCCTCGGCGCCCTTCACCGAGGGGATGGTCACCATCACCCTGGACGACGGCTGGGCCACACAGTTCTCGCTGGCCCGCCCCGAGCTCAACGCGCGGAACATCCCCGCCACCTACGGCCTCGTCACCCTGGCCATCCACGAAGGCTGGGGTGGCTACATGTCGCTGACGCAAGCCCAGACGCTCGTCACCGAGGGCAATGACATCGCCAGCCACACGCTGACACACCCGGACCTGACGTCGCTGTCCCCAACGCAGCTCGCGGCCGAACTCCAGGACTCTCGTGCCTGGCTGGAGAGCGCGCTGGGCCTGCCCGCCGTCCCCAATCTCGTGGTGCCGTATGGCCTGCAGAACGGCCCGGTGCTCGACGCCATCCGCCAGCATTACGCCAGCAGCCGCACGGTGAACGCGGGCCGCAACTTCCGCGACACCGTCGTCTACGAACTGCGCGCCAATGACGTGGCCCGCACCGTTCCAGTCAGCACCGTCCAGGGCTGGGTGGACCAGGCCATCGCGGAGAAGAGCTGGCTCATCCTCGTCTTCCACGAGTTCGTCAACGGCACGCCGACCCGTGACACCCAGTACGAAACGACCCACTTCGCGGACATCCTCGACTACGTGCAGACGCACGGCGTGCGCACCGTGACGCTGGCCGAAGGACTGGCACTGACGGAGGGGCGCACCGAACCCGACCTGACCACGGGCATGTTCGTCTACACCGACGCGCTGCAGAACGGCTTCGCCAACTGGAGCTGGGCGGACCACTCACTCGACGAGACGGGAGTGGTCCATGCGGGCTCGGCCGCCATCCGCTTCGAGCCGGACACGTGGAATGGCCTGCTCTTCCATCACCCTGGCCTGGACCTGGCGCAGTATCAATCCATCCGCTTCTGGGTCCACGGCGGTACCGCGGGAGGACAGGCGGTGCGGCTGGTGCTCCACGATGGCACGCAGATGCTTGGCACCACCCGCCTGGACACCGCGCTGGGGGCGCCCATCGCTCCCGGAGTCTGGCAACAGGTGACGATTCCCCTCTCCAGCATCGGGGCCACCACGGGCACGCTGCGGGACATCTACTTCCAGGACGACTCCGGCACGGACCAGCCGGCGCTGTACCTGGATGACGTGTTGCTCGTGCCGCAGTGACGCCCTCGGTCCCGCGCCGGGCGCATCGTCACCGCGCTGGCGCCGCGCCCGGTGACAGGCGGCCCAGCAAGTGGAGCTGGCCGTCCTCCGCCATCACCCGGTAGGCAACGGCGCCCTCGGGCTGCGGGGCGGTCTGGAAGATGACCCGAGAAGGCAGCAGGAGCGGACGGCGGAACTCCGAGGACAACGTGAGCGCGGGAGCCTCCGCGGCCTCGCCCATCTCCGCCACGCAGCGGCCCACGGTCCACATTCCATGGACGATGGCGCGGGGAAAGCCGAAGGGGCGCGCCGTGAAGCCATACAAGTGGATGGGGTTGTAGTCGCCCGAGGCCCGGGCGTAACGGCGGCCCGCGTTCTCCGGGACGGACCAGTTGGCCGGACGACTGTTGGCGAAGACGTGCGCCTCGTCGGAGGAGGGAGGACGCCCCGCCTCACGTGGCCGCTCCCCCATTCCAGGCAGGCGGCGGAGCATCGTGGTGACGGCGCTCCACACCTGCGCGCCGTCCGACTCCACCACGGTGTGCAAATCCAGCTCGCGCCCCTGCCGTGCCTCACGCTGACCTTCGACCCAGGCATGGACGGAGAGCCGGGCCCCGGCGTGCAGGCGGTGATGCTGCTGGATGTGATTGCGCACGTGCACCATGCCCAGCAACCGGTAGGGGAACGCCGGGTGGTTGAGCAACGTGAGGTGCAACGACGTCGCGAGCACCTGAGGGAAAGGCAGCGGCAGGTAGCCATCCTCGGGAAACCCACACACCTCCCGGTAGCGGGCCAGTTGTCTGGCGTCCGGAGTGAAGCCTTTCACCCGCACATCCAGGCGAGGCACCTCTCCGGGCCGCGAGGGCCGGCGGGCCACGGCGGCACGCAGCAATTCCTTGGCGAGCAGCGGGGGCTGGGAGAGCTCGAGCGAGGGCGAAGTGTGGGACACGTTGGGACTCCAGGATGACGCAGCCAGACGTACCGCATGGCAGCACGCGCGGCCTCCGGCGTGAAGCAGAGAGTCCAAGAAAGGGCCGCTTGGCATGAAAAGCCCCCCTTTCTCGGGGACACGGAGCGTGGGAGAACGTTGCCTCCGTGTCCTGCTTTGACGAAATCACCGCGCGGGCGCTCGCCGCTGGACAGCTTCATGCTTCGGAATCCAATCCATTGCGCAGACATGCGGAAGGTTGCCGCAAGTGCGCCCAGTTGCTGGCGCGGGTGACGCCGCCTGGCGCGGCGGCGCAACGCACCGCCGCCGCGCAGGAGCTCTCGAAGGACACGTCCACCCTGACGGCGGGTCGTGGTGATGACGACACGCTCCCCACCGAGCCCATCCGGGTGGAGAACCGGCCCATGGCCCGTGCGCCATCACCGTCGCCATCGGGCTCCAAGCCCTCCGAACGGCCCGCCCGCCCCGCCAGCCGCCAGACCGAGCACGCCACCCACCTGGACAGGCCTCCCAAGGCGACGGTGCCGGCCGCTGAGGCCCACCCCCCGGAGC